>DATIET010000248.1:0-5579 GCA_035455615.1 Thermodesulfobacteriota bacterium | reverse complement strand
GCATCTCTGCGGGGAGAAGGACGTACTCTCGCCTATCGACAGGCCGGAGCAGCCTTACATGCCCCAAAATTACAGGGGGCTCTTCAATCCGCTGCCGGAGCTTGCCGAGAGGAAGAACATCTCCCAGGCGCTCAGGACCCTCGGGCGCTTCTTCACGCTCAAGAAATTCCAGTCGCACATCAAGGCGCGCGAGGTGAGGGACAGGATTCCGCGCGAAATATGGGACAGCTACTTCAAGTTCACAGTCGACAGGAACCCGTGGGACAAGGCGCTATCCCACTATCATTTCGTGAGGCAGCGCTACAAGAAATATGACGAGAATATAACGTTCGAGAAATACCTCCAGATCGCCGATCTCCCGTACAACTATACGAAGTACACGGACCTCGACGGCAAAATAATCGTAGACCGAGTGCTCAGGTACGAGAACCTGAACGAGGAGCTGGCCGACGTGTTCGGGATGCTGGGCGTGCCGTTCGAAGGCACTCTCGGGGCGACCGAGAAATCGCATTACAGGCAGGACAGGAGTCCATACAGGGAGGTCTACACCCCCGACTGGCGAGAAGCGGTCGAGAAGCTCTTCAGCAGGGAGATAGAATTGCTGGGGTATGAGTTTTAGGGGTGAATTGAATCACACACGTAGTGTGGATTATGAAAAGACAAAGAAAGGTGAAAGGCTATTTTTTTATCCTTCTTTTCCTTGATGAAAAGAAGCAAAAATCATCCGACTACATAATTTGCTAAAAATCTTATGTTGAAGCTAAAATCTTTCAATTGGAAAGCTGAAAGATTTTTATACGCTTCAACATGCGATTTTCTTAACGCAAATTCTGTAATGTTGGAAACAATCACCCTTCGACAAGCTCAGGGTGAACGGGTTTAACTCAGCAGGGGTTGTTAGAGACCGTATGCCTGAGGGCGCTCACCCGCCGCAAATTCTGTAATGTCGGGAAAGGAAAAAGACGAGATTGCCGCGCTTCGCTCGCAATGACAGGTTAGGCCGGACAATGGAGCGGCGGAAGAATCATAAAACACACTACGTGTGTGCCCGCCGCTATTTCACAGATCAGCCTTTTCCGAAATGTACGCGCTGAAGAGGAGAGATTTCCAGAAGAGGCGAGTGTTGGTGAACTCCGCCCTTGCGAGCAGGTCGAGCGTCTCCTCATGCGAAAGAATGTCCAGGTCGCGGCGCGTGTGCGATAGCCTCTCGTCCACGTCCTTCTTCTCCGTCGTCGTGAGCATGTAATTCTCCCAGGCCGCCGCGAACGTTTCGAATTCGTAGGATTCCCTGTCGCACGTGAAATCCGCCGTTACGAGCATGCCTTCCGGCCTGAGCCTGGAATTTACCCCCCTCAGGAAATCGAGCTTCTCCGCGTACGGGATGAAGTGCATTATCAGCAGGGCGGTAGCCGCGTCGAACGGGTCCTGGAGCACGTCGTCGATAGTGCCGTGTATCAACTCGACCCTGTCTTCGAGACCGTGCTTCTTAATTTTTTCTGTCGCGGTCTTTATCATGTTCTCCGCGTTGTCGAACCCGGTCACGCGCCAGCCGGGGTTCCTGAGCGCTGCGGCGACGGTTTCGTTCCCCGTGCCCACGCCCGCGACGAGAAGGAACGCGTCTTCGGGCAGTGAGGTCTCCAGCAGATGGAGCGCGTTCGTATGGAGCGCCTCATACCCCGGGATAATCTTTAGTATGTCGGCGTCGTAGACGCCGGCCCTTTCGTTGAAACGCTTAACGGGATCGAATTTTTCCTGCATAAAAGAATAGTGTAATGGATAAAGTGCGGAGGGGAAGAGGGCGCCTACCATGTGCTCGTGATCGGGGGTGACGCTTATTTACATGCGAAATTGCCGCGTTTGCCGGATTGGGCGGTGAAGGTTGGGAAGAATCATAAAACACACATTGCGTGTGTTCTTCTTTTCCTCGATGAAAAGAAGCAAAAATCACACACGTAGTGTGGCTTATGAAAAGACAGTACCTAATTTGCTAAAAATATCATATTAAGGCTAAAATCTTTCAATTCCACCCCAATTAGCGTCGTGGTTTACAGTGATGCAAGACTTGTGACATAATTGCATTTAGGCAAGGGCGTCCGATTCCTCTCTTGCTCGGAATCGTCCCGTAAAACATTGTTATACGCGTTAACAATCGATTTTCTTAACGCAAATTCTGTAATGTCGGAGGGAAAAGAAAATAAAATCCTCCCTAACCTATTTGGACTTAATTAACATTTAGCCATAAGTTAATTTACTTCCATGCCTTTGTTGTCAGGGCATCCGAATGCGCGCTAGCTTGCATTCGTTCTTTTTCTAAGGAGGGAATTAAAGGCAAGAAATATTATTTTCCCCCTTTAGCAAAGGGGGATTCAGTGGGATTTTGATTTTCATCTTAATGCTAATGATAAGAATATGGATTCCCGATCGGTGTCGGGAATAACAGGAAGATTAAGGTAAACCCCCACCCATATCCTCCCCCTTATTGTTTATAAGAGGGCGGGAAGTTGTTTGATAGGTTTTTTGTTTACGGCCGCGCTTCGAATATGAGGTTGAACGGGGTCTCGGCCGCCCTCCTGAACCGCTTGAAGCCGCCCTTCGTTACGACCTCCCTCAAGCGCGCCTCGCCGGCCTGGGCTCCTAACGCCGCGCCTACTTCCTGCGAGAGCGACGCCGGGGTGCAGATGAGCGTGGACGCCCCGAAGTAAGCCCTTCCTACGGGGTTAAGGTTGTCTTCGAGGTTGTCGTTCGCGAAGGGCTCTACTATCATCCACGCGCCGTCCTTCGAGAGCGACTTCAGCACGTGCGCCGAAGCGCCGGCCGGGTCGCCCATGTCGTGGAGGCAGTCGAAGAAGGTGACGAGGTCGAAGTCCGTGCCCGGATAATTTTTCGAAGCCGCTACCTCGAATGATGTGTTCCCCGACACGCCCGCGTCCGCAGCCGCTTTCCGCGCCCATTCTATCGAGGGCTTGTGGTAGTCGTATCCGATGAAAGTGGACTTGGGATACGTTTTAGCCATGAGTATGGTCGAAGCGCCGTGTCCGCACCCGACGTCCGCGACTAGCGCGCCCTTCTTCAGCTTCTCCTCCGTTCCGTTGAGCGACGGGATCCATGCGCTCACGAGGTTGGCCGCGTAGTTGGGTCTGAAGAAACGCTCGGTCCCCTCGAAGAGACCGTGGTCGTGCTCGTGCCACCCGAAGCCGTTCCCGTTCCGGAAGCGCTTCTCTATCTCGGACTGTGACTTCACCGACGAAACCGCCACCTGAAACGCACCCGGCAAGAACGCAGGGCTCGTCTCGTCGGCGAGCATGAACGCCTGCTCTTCGGAGAGATGGAACTTCTTCGTCTCCGGGTCGTAAGTAACGTACCCGCCCGCCGCCTGGCAGGAGAGCCATTCCCTCACGTACCTTTCCGCCGTACCCGTCTTCGATGCGAGCTCTCCGGGGGTGAGAGGGCCCGAGGCCGCCAGGGTTTTGTAAAGCCCGAGCCTGTCCCCTATGACTGTGAGGGCCGCGTGATACGTGGCTCCGAAGTCTACTATTGCTTTCCCAAGTTGCTCATTAAGTCTGTTCTGATCTATCGACATTTTACTTACCTCCTCGGTGGAAATTGATTTTGAATGTGATAGGTGCATGGACTGTGCCAGTCAAATTTGAACGATAGATTATTCTGTGAAGACAGATAATTATGGACATTGTCGTTTCATATGGCACACCGTGAGATTTAACGGAACACGAGATTTCACGGCACTTGACCGTGAAATATAACACTTTTGGCTGTAGAATCGAGGACGCCCGGAAAATTGTCAGGGAAGCGGACAGTCCCGAGCCCAGAGATATTACGCGAATACTGGAAAACGAATCATCGCGGACGTTTGCCGGGGGTAGTCAAGCGGCATCAAATATGCAAACTATTATTATAAAACTGATCGCATGGGGAGGTAAAAATGCAATTCATGATTACTCAGTTACACGACCCGCAGGATTGTCCCAAGGACATAGGCGGATTTAGAAAGATGTTGATAAACGAGAAGGTGGCCGGGCTGGCCTTGAAAAACGTGTACGTCGAGCACGGCTCTCATACGATCGTCTATATCGTCGAGACCGACGATTATAACAACATCGTCAAGTTCCTCGAGCCGGGGATGATGACGTGCACCTCGTCAATCACGCCTGTATCTTCGATGGCCATGGCCGAAATTATGAAGAAGTAGGACAGGGTGCCGCGTCTTTACGTAACAGGTTCTGTGCATGAAGGGAGAAGACAAAAACTAAATCCTCCCTGGCCTATTTTGGCTTAGGCCACGACGAGGCGGAAGATAATTTACTCATCTGCCTTTGTTGGCGTGACATCCGAATGCACGCTTGCTTGCATTCGTTCTTTTTCTAAGGAGGGAATTAAAGGCGAATAATAGGTTTCTCGCACTGCGCACGCTATGACAGGAAAATGGAACTGCACCGAGCTTGCCGCAGGCCCGGTGCAGCTCCGCGATTTAGAAGCTTGAGTGATCTGCCGCACTATTTAGCCACTGTGATTACGGGAGTGAATTTAATCCCGTTCCGTGTGGTTTCGGAGACCGGAGAGTATTCGTAGCCTAGCGTCGCTATCTTTTTGAGAGTCTCTTCGTCTGCGTCGCCCGCTATAGTAATTTTCATTCTCAGTTCCGTTAAGCCGGGTCTGACTTTCGGGTCCAGCGCAAAAGCACCGTGCAGATCGAGATCACTTTCTATGTCCACGTCTATACGGGTCAATTTAACTCCCATTGATGCTGCATTCAGGTTGGATGCCGCAATAACGCAGGTGGCCACGGCATACATGAGCTCTTCTACTGCACCGGGAGCCGCATCAGTGCCGCTGAGCTCGACCGACTCATCCCCGAGCAGAACGAATTCACGGGTCTTCTCGTGAACCATCGTCCCGTCGATCTTATACCCGGTGAACCCGGTAAAGCTCCTCATGCCGTCCTGCCAGCGGGATTTGGAATAAAAAGTGACCCGTCCCTTGTCAGGATTCTTCTTCAGCATATCGACCAGGCCGTTTAGCGCAGTGGTATTCAAACCGTTGACGAAAACGGGTGTCTGAGCCTGGTCAGTCTCAGCATAACCGAAAGAAACCCAGCCGAAGAATGCCGTTACGGAAAGAGCGATAACGCAAGCTGCATACTTCAAATTAAGATTCAACATCATTTTACACCTCCCCATGAATTATTTATTTTGGCAATGCAAACTAATTTTGATCTTAACTCACACTTACTTCTTGAGCTCCGTCTTGAACCAGTACTCCACGGGCGCCTGGCCTTCCTTATACCACATCACTGTCCCATCGAGCTTACCGCCGGTGACGGTGCCCGTCCATTTCATCTTTCCCTCTTTCGCGCTCACAGTTTCGGTTTCGAACGTCGTCGTGTCCCCGCTCACGGTTGCGGTATATGGCGCGTCGCCGAATCCGTATTTCTCGCAAGCGGCGGAGCTGAACTTGCCGTCCTTGAATATCAGCTCGTCCTTATCGCCCTTATCCTTGCCCGTTTCTCCCATCTCGCCCGCGAATGTTTTGCCGTCCAGAGCGCCTTCCTGGGCTGATGCGAG
>DATIET010000247.1:0-7568 GCA_035455615.1 Thermodesulfobacteriota bacterium | reverse complement strand
CTGCTTAAGGCCGGCATAGAGAGGGCGTACGGGATTATATCGGTCCTCCCGACGGACGCCGAGAACCTTTTCGTCGTCCTGAGCGCGCGGGGGCTCAACCCCGATCTCCTCATCTATACGAGGGCGGGGGACGAAAGCTCGGAGAAGAAGATACTCAGGGCGGGCGCCGACAGGGTCGTATCCCCTTATCACGCGGGCGGGATGAGAATAGCCAACATGATACTCAAGCCGGCAGTTGTGGATTTCATAGAATACGCGACTACGGCCGGGAACCTCGAGATTCAGCTCGAGGAGGTGGAAGTACTGCCGGGCTCCGTCCTCGGCGGAAAGACCCTCGAAGCTACAGGCATCGGGAGGGACCTCGGGATAATCATTGCTGCCGTAAAAAAACCTGACGGCACGATGCATTTCAACCCGACGTCCAGGACAGTGATCGAATCCGGGGATACGCTCATCGCGTTAGGCGAGATTTCCAAGCTCAAGACGCTCGAGGTCATGTCCCGCGGGTAGGACGCCCTGCCGTCATTCGGCTTCGAACGGAGCAGCCGCCGCCCTTGTTATCAGATCCCTCGCTTTGACGAGCCCCTCTTCCGCCGCCCCTTTGACATCGTTCTTATGCCCCGGCACGTTGACTATGACCCTGAGCGACATTATCCTGCCTTTCACGTTCTCCTCCTTTTCTATATACCCGAACGTAACCTCGGTCGCGTCCCTATCGGCGTTATAGTTCGTATCGATCAGGTACATGTTGCAGTAGTCGGACATAAATGCCTCCGGTTGAGACCTTGTAACGGTTCTGATTTTGCAAGAAGAGTGCCATTCCGAAATCCCGCCGGAAACAACGGGAATCTCGTCTATCTAAGTTACACCATGTGTCATAAAATGCGACAAATGACATAGGGGGTCCCCCCGGCCGGACCGGTTAACGGCCGTTTTCATACGTAAATCACGCGCTCCGGTGATGGCACTATAGTTGCATTAATAAATAATATATTCTTGACGCGGAGGTATATTATCATGAGCGGAAAGAGAAAGACCCGGGCTGAGCTTCTGAGCGAGGTTATAAACAGGAACGTCGTAACGGTTGCGCCCACGGCCGCGCTTTCGGAAGCGGCATACCTTATGATGAACGAGGACATAGGGGCGCTCGTAGTAGTGGACGGCGATGCGAGACCGGTCGGAATTATCACGGACAGAGACCTGGTCGTCTCCGCGATCGCGGAGGGTGTAAACCCGGAAGAGGTTACAGTCGAGGAGATAATGACGAAAGACCTCATAACCGTAGACGAGGACACGGACTTGTTCGAGATGCTCAGCATCCTGTCGGAGAACTCCATCAGGCGGCTCCCGGTAAAGCGCGGGCCGAAGCTCATAGGCATAGTGTCGGTGGACGACCTTATCGTCCTGGTAGCCACGGAGCTCGTTAACCTGGCCATGGCCCTCAGCAGTAAATCGAAGGTCCTATGAAGAAGCGGCCGGACATATCCGGGCATATTGTGGTAAAATAAAACCGCCCTTTCGGAGATCGTACGGGAATAGGGAAATAATTCTTTAAAGCGAGACTGATATGAATATAAAAAGGATTCTCTGGGCTACCGACGGATCAGGCGAGGCCGACCTTGCTCTCGAGTATGCTAAATACCTTGCGAAGCTATCGGGCGCTGAGATAATCGGCGTGCACGTAATACCCCTGCCTGTGCAGCTCCTCTTCGAATCCTTGAGGGAGGAGGACGAGGAATTCCGGGAATGGCAGTCGAAGGTGGAACGGAGGGTGAGCGACAGGTTCGTAGAGGTAAGGAACGAGCTTCTGCACTCGGGGATAAAGTTCGACGGCGTCATACTGAAAGGAATACCCGGCGAAAAGATAAGGGAATTCTCCCGTTTGAGAAAAGCCGACATCATCGTGATGGGCAAACAGGGGCACGGTCTCATAGAGAGCATGATGGTGGGGAGCGAGACGATAAAGGTTCTGAAGTCCTCGCATATCCCCGTGCTCGCTGCCAAGAGGCCCGACCCGGGGAAAGAGATAATGATCAGCAATATAGTAGTCCCGATAGACCTGGCCGATGAAAACGAGACCGCGCTCAATTACGCCCTCGATCTTGCGGGAATGACCGGCGCCGGCGTGACGGCCGTCTATGCGATAAGGCTCGATATGTACGCACAGGATATGCCGGCGAGCGCGCTCGATATAGTCATAAAGCAGTCCGAGAAGGAGCTCCGGGAGAGGACGGACAAGATCAGGGTGAATTACGAAAACTCGCACGGCGCTGCCGTAAAAGGCGGGATAAAGACGGAAGTGATACACGGGCTTAGCCCCGCCATATCGGTAGCGAACTACGCATCGAGGAATAACGCCGACATAGTAGTAATCAACACGCACGCGAGGACGGGGCTCAAGAGACTCGTGCTCGGGAGCGTCACGGAGAGGATGATCCAGGAATCCCCATGCTCCGTACTGTCGTTAAGGCCTTAATAAATTCGACCGCGGGATCAGATGCCTGGCAGTGAAAACCCTAAAAGACAGGACTTGATTGATTTTCTGCTAGAACCCTCTTCGTATCCGCACAGGCCTTCGGCGGTCAAACACCTGCAGACGCACATATCCGACATATTCATCGCCCCTCCGTACGTATATAAGGTCAAAAAACCCGTAAACCTGGGTTTCCTCGACTTCAGCGCCCTGGAGAAGAGAAAGCACTTCTGCTCCGAGGAGGTCGAGCTCAACAGGAGGCTCTGCCCGGGCGTATACCTGGGCGTCGAACAAATCACGCTCGGAGACGGGAAGCTCTCCCTTGGCGGGCAGGGAGAGGCCGTGGAGTATGCCGTCAGGATGAGGGAGCTCCCCGAAAGCGGGTTCCTCCTCAACATGCTCTGGGACGGCGGAATCGGCGAGGAGGACTTGAGGCGGATATCCCGGAAGCTCGTCGATTTCTATCTCTCTCAGCCCCGGTCAGAAGAGGTCACGGTATACGGACTCCCCGAGAGGATAAGGGTGAACATAGACGAGAACCTCTCCCTCTCCCGAAGGTTCGCGGGCATAACAATCACGCAATCCGCATACGACGCGCTCTGTTATTATAACGAGCGGTTCTTTGCGAAAAATCGCGGGCTCTTCTTAAAACGCATGGAAGACGGGTTCATAAAGGACTGCCACGGCGACCTCCACCTGGGCAATATCTGTCTTAACCGGGACGGTATCTGCATTTACGACTGCATCGAGTTCAACGAGAGGTTCAGGTACATAGACACGGCCTCGGACATCGCTTTCCTCGCGATGGATCTCGATTACAACGGCTTCCACGGGCTCTCGCATTTTATTGTCGACGAGACCGCGCGCGCCATGGACGATCCCGGTATTTACGGCGTGATCGATTTCTACAAATGCTACAGGGCGTTCGTAAGGGGCAAGGTCGAGAGCATAAAGGCCTTCGAGCCCGAGGTTCCGGAGGACGAAAAGGAGGAGTCCCTGGAGAATGCCGGGCGGTACTTCAGGCTCGCGCTGAGGTACGCGCTTTTCGGCTCGAAGCCGGCCGTCATAGTCACGTTCGGGATAATAGGCACGGGGAAATCGACTCTGGCCGGAATGCTCCGGGAGGAGCTCTCGTGCGCTTCCGTATCTTCAGACGCCGTGAGAAAAGAGATCACCGGTACGCCCGCCGGGGAGAGGAGCTACGAGGGGTGGGAGGGCGGAATATACACGAGCGGCATTACGGAAATGACCTACAGGGAGGTCATAGGCCGCGCGCTCGGCGAGGCCGGGAAGCACCGCCTGGCAGTGCTCGACGCGAGCTTTTCAAAACGCTTATGGAGGGATTACCTTCTCCGCGAAGCCGGGATTAAAGGGGTCTCCGTGTATTTCGTCAGGACTACGGCAACCCTGGACGAGGTCGAGCTCAGACTCCTGAGAAGAGAGAAGGAAGGCGTTTCCATCTCGGACGCGGGGGCCGCTATACTGCCGAGGTTCCTTGCCGAGTGGGAGGAGCCCGCCTGGATAAAGGGAGGGCGCTATTTCGAAGCCGATACGGAGAGACCGGGGCGCGAATTGCTGGACGCCCTATTCAGAGCGATCATGGATGCGGGAGCCCTGTCCCCGGCCGGGCCGTAGCGCGTCTCGCAGCGCTCACGGTCGAGCCGGGAGTCCGTGCGCTGTTGCTCCTCTATTCTCATAGTACCGATAATTCTATGACTGCAATCAAAGACGCCTGGAAGATTTCTGAAGATGATATAGCGTCCGGGCTCGGGGTATCTCCCGACAAGGGACTCGACGGCCCCCGGGCGGGAGCGCGTCTGAAAGAATACGGGAGGAACCTCCTCGTCGAGACGAAGCCCGTAAACGCCCTCTCCATACTGCTCTCCCAGTTCAGGAGCCTTATAGTCCTCCTCCTGGTGGGGGCAGCCGTTCTTTCATTCGTATTCAACGACTGGCCTGAAGGCGCTGCCATCGTAGTCGTGATTATTCTTAACGCGGCTATCGGTTTTTTCACGGAGATACGGGCGGTGAGGTCGATGGAGGCGCTCTACAAGCTGGTCCGCGTCGAGGCGACCGTGCTCCGGGACGGTACTGTATCGGTGATACAGGCCGAGGAGCTCGTCCCCGGCGACATAGTACTGCTCGAAGCCGGAGACATAGTCCCCGCCGACATAAGGCTGCTGGAGGCTTCCAGGGTGGAATCGGACGAATCCTCGCTGACGGGCGAATCGTTTCCCGTGAGAAAATCCACAGGCGCGATTACGGGGGAAGCCGAGCTCGCCGAAAGGAGCAACATGGTGTTCATGGGGACAGCCCTCACCAAGGGCTCAGGCAGGGGAGCCGTGACTGCGACAGGGCTCGACACCGAGCTCGGGAAGATAAGCGTCCTCGTGGAGAAAGCGGGGCACGACAAGACCCCGATCGAAAAAAAGCTTGACAGGCTCGGGCAGAGGCTCATATGGGTCACGCTGCTTCTCGCCTCGGCCGTCATTATCGGGGGCGCCCTCACGGGGAGGGACCTCCTCCTCATGATAAAGACCGGGATAGCGCTCGCGGTGGCGGCCATACCGGAGGGCCTCCCCGTCGTCGCCACTATAGCGCTCGCGAGGGGGATGCTGAGGATGGCGCGGCGAAACGCGCTCGTCAACCGCTTAGGCGCGGTCGAAACTTTGGGCGCGACCAACGTGATCTGCACCGACAAGACGGGTACGCTGACCGAGAACAAGATGACCGTCGAGGCGATAGTTACAGACGCCGTAAGGCTCGAATTCACGGGAGAGGACGGGAGGTTCCTGATCGACGGTGAGGAGGCTGTCTCCATTACGGACGAAGCGGCTTTGAGGGTAATCGAGACGGGTGTGCTTTGCAGCAGGGCCCGCCTCGGCGGGAAGGCCCCCGGAAACGGCGGCGACGTAGGGGACCCTCTAGAGATCGCACTGCTGCGGGCGGGAGCGCGCGCAGGTATAGACAGGGACGGAATGCTGTCGGCATACCCCGAAACGGGCACGGAGGCCTTCGATACGCTCGTGAACATGATGGCCACGTTCCATAAATCAGACGGGGGGTTCCGGGTCGCCGTGAAGGGCGCTCCGGACGCCGTGCTCGCGTGCTGCGATCGTATACATACGGCTTCCGGAGTGGAGGAGCTTACCGAAGAAAGAAAATTATTGTGGGATGCGAAGAACGACGAGCTCGCCTCGCTCGGGTTGAGAGTAATAGCGCACGCTGAGAAAACCGCGGCTGACCCTGAGACGAGGCCGTATAAGGGGCTCACGTTCCTCGGGCTCGTTTGCCTCCTCGACCCGCCCCGCCGGTATATCAGGGAGGCCGTCCTGCAGTGCCTAAAGGCCGGAATAAAGGTCGTGATGGTCACGGGCGACCACCCGGCCACAGCCAGGAATATCGCTCTCGCGGTCGGGCTCACGGACAGGTCCGACGAGCCCGTTATACACGGCCGTGATCTGAAAAAGATAGAGGAGCTTCCCGGGGAGTTCAAAAGGAGCGTCGCCGAGTCCCTGATACTCGCACGCGTGAGCCCGGAGCAGAAACTGGCGCTCGTGGCGTTTTACCAGGATGAAGGGTTCGTCGTGGCGATGACCGGGGACGGCGTGAACGACGCTCCCGCCCTCAAGAAGGCCGACATAGGTATAGCGATGGGGATGCGCGGGACTCAGGTCGCCAAGGAGGCGGCCGACATCGTGCTCAAGGACGACTCCTTCTCTACAATCGTGCACGCAGTCGAGCAGGGCCGGATTATATTCGGCAACATAAGGAAGTTCATATTCTACCTCCTTTCCTGTAACGTGAGTGAAATAATGATCGTAACGGTAGCGTCGCTCACCCCTCTCCCCCTGCCGCTCCTCCCGTTACAGATACTTTTCCTCAACCTCGTGACGGACATATTCCCGGCCCTCGCGCTCGGCATGGGCGAAGGGGACGAGAGGGTGATGTGTCTTCCGCCGAGGGACCCGAAGGAGCCCCTCATTACGCGGAGAGCCTGGCTCGGCATAGCGGGATACGGGGCCCTGATCACGGCATGCGTTCTCGGAGCGCTCCTGATATCGGTTTACGGGCTCGGGTTCGGCGTGAAGGAATCGGTCTCGGTCTCTTTCCTCACGCTGGCTTTCGCCCAGATATTCCACGTATTCAACATGCGGGACCGGGGGTCGGCGCTCCTCATAAACGAGGTTACACGGAACGGGTACGTATGGGGTGCGGCAGCCCTCTGCGTATTTCTGACCCTGGCCGCAGTATTCATAGAGGCCGTGGCTCATGTATTGGGCGTCGTAAACCCGGGCCGCGAAGGCTGGATTCTGATCGCGGTTATGAGTCTTGTCCCGCTCGTTCTGGGGCAGGCGCTCAAGTATATTCCGAGGAAATGATCCCGTGAGGGGCCTCCTCACGGGACCGTGAAATTTCGATTACGCTGTCGGGTCTGGAACTACCTGGTAAATGACGCTGCTCCCGCTGTAAAACGGCTGATAGTAAGCCGCGCCGAAGAGGTAGTACGTAGTTCCATTTACGACCTTCTGCTCCGCGCCCTGGGGCAGTGAGTCCACTGTCGCGCCCACCGGGGGCTTAACGACCTGGAACCCGGCGTCAGCTGATGAGTAGAACGCTCCGCCGCAGTCGAAATACTGGTCATCCCCGGCATAGACCGTGTCGCACGAGGGCGGCAGCGTATTCACCACCGCGCCCGGAGGCGGGGGAACGACCACGTACTGGCTTCCCTGCGGGGCGTAATATACGCCGTCGGAGTAGTAGAACGGGTTTCCCGAAACATAGACGGTCGTCGAGCTTGCCGGGACGCTCGCTATGGCAGCGCCCATGGCGAGTCCGCCCGCGAAAGCCCAGCCTCCGTAATAACCGCCCCACGAGCCCCAGTAGTGGCCCCAGTAGCTATTGTATTCGGTGCAATTGTAGCAATTGTTATTGTTCCTGTTGTTCGAATTATTATTGTTGTTATTGTTGTTTTTGTTGTTGGGGTTATTCGGGTTGTCGGGATTGTTCTTGTTATTTGCGTTGTTGGCGTTGGTGTTTGTACGGTTCGTGTTCGTATTAGTGTTCGGGTTTGTGTTTGCCCTGTTGATGTTCT
>DATIET010000246.1:0-6086 GCA_035455615.1 Thermodesulfobacteriota bacterium | reverse complement strand
AATTTTTTGCGTATTCAGATTCATAAATGATAAAATCCTCCCTCACCCTCCTTTTTCTAAGGAGGGAATTAAAGGCAATTTTCCCCCTTTGGAAAAGGGGGATTTAGGGGGATTTTCTTTCAATCTTAATAAATGGTTATTACCGTAATGATACTACGGCATCTCGTCCTTTCCTGTCTTTGCGAGGGAGCGCAGTATGCGACCACGGCAATCTCATCTTTTTCTTTTCCATGTTTCCCGAATTTGGAAATTGCTTCGGGGCGTTCCCTTCTGATACCCCTTACGGCATCTGGTCCTGTATATCGATCTCGATGCGCCTGTTCTGCGCGCGTCCTTCGGGCGTGCTGTTGTCGGCTACCGGGTGGTACTGCCCGAACGACACCGCTGCGAGATAGTCGGGGTCGATTCCCTGGCTTGCCAGGTAGCGCACAACGGAAATCGCGCGTCCTGCTGCGAGGTCCCAGTTGGTTGGGAAACGGCTCGCGAGCGGCTCGAGTATCCCGAGGTTGTCCGTGAAGCCCTGGATCACTATATATTTACCCTCTGCCTGCTGAAGCGCAGGCACGATCTGGTCGAGCGTCTGGCGTCCCTGTGAGTGCAGCTCCCACCCGCCCTCCTGGAACAGTATCTCGTTCACGAGCGTAACCTGGAGCTGGTCCTGGAGCTGCTGTATCTCTACCTGGTCCGCCGCGACCTGCGCCGCGAGCACGGTATTCAGCTGCTGATAAACCGAGTTGAGGTATGCGAGCTGCTGGGTCTCGGCGACCTGCTGATCGTACGTGCTCTGCGAGACGCACCCCGCCGCGAGCGCAAGAACGAATGCGAATATCAGTTTTGTTTTTTTCATGGAATCCTCCTTATTCGGGTGTTAACCGGAATTATAACGCTAAATATGTTTTTTTGCGAAAGACTATTTACACGGGTCCTGAGAAATCAATTGCAATATATATGCACCCGGCTTATGCTTCATACGGTTTTAACATTGTTGAAATAAAATGAAAAAAGATGATCCATTAGGACTGACGATATGAAACATTCGACAAATACGCAGATCATTTTCGGTCTCGTGCTTTTTTTCATTGTATCCTGCTCGTTCTCCTGCAAGCAGCCTGGGCGGGAGAAACCGGAGGAGACTCAGGCGGAGAGCGTCGCCGCTCCGACACCGGAACCGGCCGTGTCCCCCGTACCCTTGACAGAAGACGGGGAGGACGCCCCGCCGCGGCTCATAGTCGGAATAGTGGTCGACCAGATGGCGTACGATTTTCTCGACAGGTTCAGGGACAAGTACGGCGAGGACGGCTTCAAGAGGCTCCTCGGCGGAGGGTTCAGCTACGGGAACGCGAAATTCAACTACGTCCCGACGACCACGTGCCCGGGCCACGCGTCCATATACACGGGCACGACTCCTTCGGTGCACGGGATAATCGGCAACGACTGGTTCGTCAGGGCGCCCGATAACGGCGAGACCTACTGCGCGCGCGACAAGTCGGTCAGTCTCGTTGGGGACGGCGGGGACGGAGACGAAAAAGCCGGGCAGCTATCCCCCCGGAAAATGCTCGCATCGACGGTCACAGACGAGCTAAGGCTCTCATCGCGCATGGAATCGAAAGTAATAGGCATAGCTCTCAAGGACAGGGCCGCGATTATGCCCGCCGGACATCTCGGGAATGCCGCATACTGGCTCGACGACGAGAGCGGCATGTGGGTCACGAGCACGTATTATTACCGCGATATGCAACTGCCCGAAGGGGCGAAGCCCTCGCTCCCCGCCTGGGTGGAGGACTTCAACACGAAATATTCTGCAGAGAAATACGTGAACATGCCCGGCAATGACGGCGTGTGGAACACACTCATGGACATAACTAAATACACGGAGAGCCTTCCCGACGACAACGTCTACGAGAAATCGATAAAGGGCAGGGACGAAAAGACCGGGGAGTACAGGAAGCCCGTTTTCCCCTATGTCCTGAAGGACGTACTTGAGGAGAACAAGGAAGAGACGAAGGGGCAATACGGGAGGCTCATAAAGGTTACTCCTTTCGGGAACTCGATAACGAAGGACTTCGCCCTGGCCGCCATCAGGGGTGAAGGGCTCGGGAAGGACGGCGTAACGGATTTTCTCGCGGTCAGCTTTTCGTCGACCGACATAATCGGGCATTACTACGGCCCGAGGTCTATCGAGGTCGAGGACGCCTATATCAGGATCGATCTCGACATCGCTGACTTGCTGGAGGCGCTCGACAGCGAAGTCGGCGAAGACAACTACCTCGTATTCCTCACGGCCGACCACGGGGCGGGGGATTCGCCGCTTTTTCTCGGGGACACAGGCATGCCCTCGGGATATTTCATGGAGGACGATCAGGTGATAACCGGTCTCAAGAAGCACCTCGGGGAAGCGTTCAGACTGGGAGGCCTTAAATTCGTCCTCGCATACAATAATCAGCAGGTGTACCTCGACCGCGATCTTATAACGAACAAGCTCGGGCTCTCTCTCGAAGATGTGGAGAAGGAGGCGGCGTCTTATCTCATGACCCTCGACGGTGTTGCCGACGCTGTAACGGCTTCTGAGCTTAAAGCATCCGACTTCACGACCGGGGCGAGACATCTCGTCGAGAACGGTTACAACAGGAAGAGGTCGGGCGATGTCATCGTGATTATGGAACCCGGATGGATCGAGTACAAGTCGAAGTTCGGGAAAAAAGGGACGACGCACGGGGCGCCCTACGACTACGACACGCATGTCCCGCTCATATTCTACGGGCGGAATATTAAGAAAGGGGAATCGATTAGGCCGGTGTACATCAACGACATCGCGCCGACGGTCTCGGCGCTCCTCAAAATACCTTACCCGAACGGCACGACCGGTAACCCTCTCCTCGAGTTGTTCGAGTAGAGACTCCGCTCGCATGGTTCATGACCGTTAAGTGTTGGAAGGTGCGGTGACTATAGGTATTATTTCTTCTTCTCCGGGGTCCCGGTGAACCTGAAGCTCCCGACTATCTCCTCGAACTTGCCGGTTAAGCTCGAATATACGGGATAGCACGTGAATATCGCCCTCTTACCCGCGTCCACGAAATAGATCGAGTAGAGCTCGTCCCCCGCGTCTACCCCTTCCCCGACCTTCTGCCACACCTTCTTCGCCTTCTTCCCGCCTATCGTGAAGTCGTCGATCCTCGTTATGTCCTTCGTCTGCGTGATAAACTCCGCGAGAGTCCCGCCGTAATCGGGATAGACCCACGCCTCTATCTTGAGCGTGTCGGCCGGGAAGTAGTGGTAGCTCCTGATGCGCGGGTCGTCGTCCTTATAACTCTGTATGGAGAAATAGTTCCCGGCGTCCTTTTCCGCTTCCTTGAGCGTCTTGTATTCCTCCATGTACGTCACTAGCCCCCAGCCATCGGGGTATTCGATCGAGAACCCGTGCCCGCTCTCGTACGTCTCATTCGCCGGGGATTTCTTTTTGCTTTCATTCTCCCCGGCGGCGGGGCACAGGGCCGCGGGGAATATTACCAGTACCGCGAATATCAGCCCGTACTTCAGGTTCCTCATAGGATTACTCTTATCCGCAATAGACGAACATCATCATTTTCTCATATTTTTTGTCGCAAAGCATCAGGTTTTGAGCGCCGCCTAGTGATTTTACCTCCTCGATTGCGTCTTTAAGCGGGACAGTCCTCACGTTATTCCCTCCGAGGACGAGCTCGACCTCCTCTGCGTCCGGGAAGAGGGAGCGCAGCTTGATTGCGGCCTGCTGGTACTGAAGCCAGTCGCCTTCCCCTTCGAGGGACCATTCTATCTTATCCTTCGACCAGATTTCTATCCTGAGCATGGTTATTAAAATATATGATTCCTTCCCCCCATGTAAGAGGGGAGGGCAAGGGGCCGGGGTTAATAATTTGTCATTCCCGAACACCTTTATCGGGAATCCAGTTTTAAAATATGACAGTAGGAGCGGCTTCCAGCCGCGATTCTTTTTCCCCTCTCTCCAGCGTGGAACGATTGTAGGCGAGCGTACAATCGGACGCCCCGGAACAGAGGCACAAAATCAACGCAAATCCGTCTCAATGCTGCCTAAACCAAAACAGGGCTAGGGTGAGGGAACCATCACAATAAGTCGGTCATCCCGAACCCTGAATCAAGTTCAGGGCAGGCTTGTTTCACCATCTCGTCTTTTCCCCCCTCCGCACCCTCATCATCTCATTCCCCCTGTCCGGCTTTCCCCAGCACGCGCGGAATATGACACTGCGCCTAAAAAAAGATAGGTTCAGCCGCCTGTGGTCGGTATAATAGAATCAAAGCGCTCCGCACGGCCTGACAGATGCACACCAGGGTCAGGTCAACGCCGATCTTAAGTTGTTTCCGGGTAAAGCTCGGAATAGCTCAAAAGCTGGCTGAGCTCAAAATTCAAATTCAAGGAGGCAAATCATGAAAATTGTAGTTATCGGGGGTACCGGGCTCATCGGATCAAAGCTCGTGAACAACCTCCGTCAGCTCGGACACGAGGTGGTGGCGGCATCGCCCGCCTCGGGCGTCAACTCCATCACCGGCGAGGGGCTGGCTGAAGCGCTTTCAGGCGCTCAGATTGTCGTCGACGTGACGAACTCTCCCTCGTGGGAGGACAAGGCAGTCATGGACTTTTTCGTCACGTCGTGCCACAACCTGCTTGCCGCGGACGCGGCCGCCGGCGTGGGGCATCACGTTGCGCTGTCTGTAGTCGGCACCGAGCGCCTTCTCGAGAGTGGTTACTTCCGGGCTAAAATGGCCCAGGAAGAACTGATCAAAGCTTCCGGGGTTCCCTATACAATCCTCCGCGCAACGCAGTTCTTCGAATTCATGGGCCGCATCGCCGATGAATCGGCGACGGATG
Organism: Thermodesulfobacteriota bacterium; assembly: GCA_035455615.1. Lineage (GTDB taxonomy): Bacteria > Desulfobacterota_D > UBA1144 > Nemesobacterales > UBA2774 > 2-12-FULL-53-21. The sequence continues at coordinate 1,222 of DATIET010000246.1, read as the reverse complement.
GGCAAACTGTCAGGTTGCCGTCCACCCTTATGCAGCCTATCGTCTCGGATGACGTTGCCGCCGCGCTCGCCGACATAGCACTCGGGGCGCCTGAGAACGGCACGGTTGAGGTAGCCGGTCCCGAGCAGATCCGTCTCGACGAACTCGTCCGGCGGTACCTGAGCGCAAACAAGGACGCGCGTCAGGTGGTCACGGACGTCCACGCACGCTACTATGGCTTAGGAAACCTGAACGATCGATCCCTCACCCCGGGCGATAACCCGCGCATCGGCCCGACGCGTTACGAGGACTGGCTCAGCCGTTCCATGCCTCCGGCGTCCAAGCGCGGAGCGTGAGACCTGCGGATCCGGCCGGGACGCTCGCGTGTCTCATCGCCGGGACCGGCGACGGAGGACTGCCAGTGATTGCAAGGGGGGGGCGTTTCAGCACGGATAAGTAACAGACTCATTTTACGGCGGAGGTATAATCATGAAGGGAATAGAAGGTAATCATCCTGTTCTGATATACATCATATTGGCGTTCAATGTGGTATTTCTATCCGTAAACGGAATTTTTATGATCATCGCCCCGGAGACGTGGTATGAGCTCATCCCGGGCGTGACCGATACCGGCCCTTTTAATCAGCACTTCATCCGCGATATCGGGATAATTCAGCTGTTCCTCGGCGTAGCTTTCGGCGTCGGCATGATCCGGCCGGAGCTCCGCGTCGGGTTGTGGGCCGCAGCGACGTTGTGGCTCATCGCGCATGCCGTTTTTCACCTTTGGGAAGTTGCGGTCGGTATCTGCACTCCGTCGGTAATTCTCCGCGATTTTCCCGCTGTCAGCCTGCCGGCGATCATCGGGGTGGCGCTTACGCTCTGGGCGATCAATAGCTCGCGCGCCGGGAGAGCCGTACACGCCTGAGATCGGGTTAGAATTTCCGCGATCCGGCTTTGTCAAGCCCACGGAAATCGTTCCACAATTTACCACGATCCAGTCCGCCCAATTATAGATCGCCGGCAAATTCTGTTGCTTAAAAGCGTGTTGACAGCGGGTTACTCTTAGTGAGACTATATTGTATTAATCAGTGAAATCATCGGGTTAAACCAGCGTCATGTAAAATACAGCCCTGCGGCTGACACATTTAATTAATCTAGAGACTGCATATGAGTAAAGGAAGGATGGAAGCATTCAGCGATGGCGTCATAGCTATAATTATCACCATAATGGTGCTAGAATTGAC
>DATIET010000245.1:0-9417 GCA_035455615.1 Thermodesulfobacteriota bacterium | reverse complement strand
GATAGGGGGGCACCAGGCGCTCCTGCTCAATATAGGGGAGAGGAAATTCTCCATATTCGGTCTCACCTTCTGGGCGCACGACGCACCGCTGATCTTCTTTATACTGGCGTTCCTCACGATAGGGCTCGCGTTCGTGACCGCTGTATGGGGGAGGATATGGTGCGGCTGGGCGTGCCCGCAGACGGTGTTCATAGACGGCATATTCAGGAGGCTCGAATACCTAATCATCGGGAGCCATGTCCAGCAGCGGAACCTTGCTCAGGCCCCGTGGGACGTTAAAAAGTTTTTGAAACTGTCTATTCTCTGGTCTCTCTTTATCATCGTCAGTCTCGTGATCGCCCACAGCTTCCTCGCCTATTTCGTAGGAGCCGACAGGCTGGTCGAGATGACGCAGCACAATCCCGGCGAAAACTGGACGATCTTCGTCATCATGGCCTTTCTCACGGCCGTGTTCCTATTCGATTTCGGCTGGTTCAGGGAGCAGTTCTGCATCATAGTATGCCCCTACGGCAGGTTCCAGTCGGTGCTCCTCGACGACGACTCGCTCACCGTTTCGTACGATCCGGTGAGGGGCGAGCCCAGGAGGGGGAGCGTAAAACAAGGCGAGACCGAGGGCGACTGCATCAATTGTTACAAATGCGTCGCCGTATGCCCCACCGGCATAGACATCAGGAACGGCCTCCAGCTCGAGTGCATAGGGTGCACGGCGTGCATAGACGCATGCGACGAGGTAATGGAAAAGATAGAAAAACCGAAGGGTCTCATAAGGTACGCCACCGGGAAGGCCCTCAAGGGGCTAAAGACCAGTTGGCTTCGTCCGAGGGTCGCGATATATATAGTGCTCCTCGTGGCCGTCGTGAGCGCGCTCGCATTCTCAGTACAGAGGAGAGAGGGGATCGTCGTCACCATACTCCGCGGAAAGGATGCACCGTTCCAGGTCATAGAGGAGGCGGGTGAGGAGGATGAGGATGAAGAGGTGATAAACCACTTCAAGATGCATATGAAAAACCAGACTTTCGATAATGTGAGCCTGAGAATGACGCTGCCTGAGGAATGGGAGGAAAAAGATGTCGAGATTATTACTCAGAGCCGAACAATTAACCTCGAGGCCGGCAAAGACGTGACCATCCACTTCTTCGTCAAGTTCCCGAAGGACGTGACCGGGCAAAGCGGCACGCAATCGGTAAAGCTCAATTTCATAGATACGAAAAGTGACGAGATCGAAGCCGAGGAGGACTTGAAGCTTGTCGGACCTAAGTCAATTTAGCGAGGCAATCAGCCGATGGTCCTATCTTTCGGTGCCGGCCGGTGTTTTCATCGCGAGCCTTGCGGGGAGCTCCCACTGCGCAGTGATGTGCGGCCCTATCGCGGTTACAGTTCACAGCAGGATCGGTTACCTCCCCCTCTATCACCTGGGAAGGCTCGCGAGCTACCTCTCGCTCGGCGTATTGGCGGGACTGCTCGGAGAGACGTTCCTGAGCCAGAACTACCCCTTCATCTCCAGGGTCTCTATCATCATGCTGTCGCTCTTCCTTGTCTATACGGGTTACAATCTGATGAGAGGGAAACATCTCGAGCTTGTGCCCGCAAGGCTCGTCACGTCTTTGCTTACTGGCCCTGCGCGCTTCGCGCTGACACAGAAAAAACCGCTCGCTTCGTTTACACTCGGTCTCGTGAACGGGTTCGTGCCCTGCGGATGGGTTTATATATTCGTTATCGGCGCGGTAGCCGTGAAGAACCCTCTTTACGGCGGGGTCATGCTGTTCATATTCTGGCTCGGCACGGTACCCGCATTGTCGTTCTTCCCTATCATATATAAAAAGTCGGTCGGCATAGCGCCGAGAAAGGTAACGCTCATTGCGGGGATAATATTGATAACCGCGGGGCTCGCCAATTTCGCATTCCACATGATACCGTCCCGGGAAACCGACCACAGCACCTCCATATGCGCCGCGGGCGGAGGAGAATCCGAAAGCGGCTACTCACGCGAAAGCGAATAAACCGGCTCTGGAAATGACAGCGGAACGGCATTCTTATGTGGCGTTCTTATGTAAGGTTAGAGCTGACGTACGGAGCAACGGCTTTTACTCCACATCGTACTGTTTTAGCTTCCTGTAAAGCGTATCCCTCGAGATGCCGAGTATATCGGCGGCCTTTGACTTGTTGCCCTTGCATTCCCTTAATGCCTGCTCAAGTGCGAACTTCTCGAGTCTGTCGAGCGCGAGGAGCTGGTGCTCCGAGCCCTTCGGCTGCTGCCAGAGCAGGTGTTCCTTGAGCTCCTTTTCGGTGATGGTGTTCTTGCCGGGAGGTATCACGGCTATGATACCCTCGATGAGGTTCTCGAGCTCTCTTATATTCCCGGGGAAATGGTAGTTGTAGAGAGAGCTGAATGCCCCTTCCGAGAGCCCCTTCACCTTTTTCGAATATTTTTTATTGAATCTGTTTATGAAATGGTCGATAAGGAGGGGTATATCCCCCCTCCTCTCTCTCAGGGGCGGAAGCTCGATCACTATTACTGCGAGCCTGAAGAAGAGGTCTTCCCTCAGGTACGTCTTCTTGAGCTCATCAATCGGATGATTGCTCGCGGATATAACCCTCACGTCGAGCGTTACTTCCTGGGTATACCCCAAGGGCCTCACCTTATATTCCTCCAGTACCCTTAGAAGCCTCACCTGGAGGTCTTTCGGCATTTCGCCGATCTCATCCAGAAAAATCGTCCCCTTCTCGGCCGCGACGAACAGCCCCTCGTGGTCCCTTACCGCTCCGGTGAACGCGCCTTTTCTGTATCCGAACAGCTCCGACTCGAGGAGCTCCTTCGGTATGGCCCCGCAGTTGACACCGACAAAGGGCTTGCCCGCCCTCTCGCCCCTGAGGTGTATCGCTTTGGCGAGAAGTTCCTTTCCGGTGCCGGTTTCCCCCACAATGAATACGGGTGCATTGCTGTGCGCGGCCGCGGAAGCTCTCTCGAAGACCGATTTCATCAGCTTGGAGCCGCTTATTATATTATCGAACCCGTATTTCTCCGAAAGAAGGACGTTCAGCGTACTGACTTTATCCTCGAGCTCCTCCGCTTTTCTGATCATATCGAGTTTATTGAGAAGTATGTCCTTATCGAAAGGCTTCGTGATAAAATCCTTCGCGCCCCGCTTTATAGCCTCGACTGCCGTCTGCACGGTGCCCTGCCCCGTGACCATGATGATCGTTGTTTCGGGTATTATCTCCTGAAATTTTTCGAGCAGGGTGAAACCGTCCATAAGCGGCATCACGAGATCGAGGAGCACGAGGCCGACCCTCCCGTCTTCAGACGCCCGCTCAAGCGCCTCTTTTCCGGAATACGCGATAACAACATCATAGCTATTACGGAGGAGCAGCTCTTTCACTGCTTCAACGTATTCCTTGTCGTCGTCTACGACAAGCACTTTGAATTTTTCAGGGCTCACTATTGCCGCTCCTCGGTAAATATCGGAAGTTTGATCGTAACGGTGGTGCCCTCCCCTTCCTTGCTCTTGATGGAAATCTCCCCGCCGTGGTCGCTTATGATCCGTTTTGCGACGGAGAGGCCGAGCCCCGTGCCCATACCGGCAGGCTTCGTCGTAAAAAAAGGCTCGAAAACGTAAGGAATAATCTCTTTGGGAATACCGTCCCCGGTATCTTTTATCGTTATTACGGCGAAGCCCGGAATTTTATCGCCCGAGGCGGTTAAAGTGAGTGACCCGCCTCCGGGCATGGCGTCGACTGCGTTCATTATGGTATCGGTGAACACGAGGTGAAGCAAGTTCGTGTCGGTGAGTATCGCTAGATCCTCTTCCGTTTCCACGAGCACATCTATAGTTTTCTTTTTGAGGAGAGGTCTGATGAGGTCGACCGACTCGGTCAGAATGGACGCCGCGTCCTCGGGACTCTTTTCGCTTATGGGGTTGCCGACAAACTTGAGGAGCCTCTGTATCACCTTCTGGCCGTAGAGAATCTGTCTTTCAATCGAATCCAGCTTCTCCATAATCCCCTCACATCCCGGTATATCCGACATGTCCTCTTTGAGCATCTGTACCCTGAGCAGCATGGATGCGAGCGGAGTACCCATATGATGGGCGAAGCCTTCAGCCATCCTCCCCACTATCTGGGATTTCTCGAGCTCTATTATTTTCTTTCTCATCGCTACTCTTGCGGAAATGTCCCTCACCGTCTCGATGAACCTCCCGCCGCCGTGGCTCATATAAACGAGGCTGATGCTCACAGGGACTCTCCTGCCGTCTTTTTTTATCAATTCCGTCTCGAAGTCCGCGACCGAAACGCCCTCCTTCGCATTTCTCAGCTTCGCCGCAAAGCTTTCCCTGTGTTCGGGCGTGATTATTTCCCAAATGTTCCCGATTTCCCCATTTTCGCTGCCGGTAAAAAGTACAAGCCCCGCCCTGTTTACAGATTCGATCCGGCCGTCGCCGTCAAAAAGCAGCACGGCATCGGACGTATTTTCCATTATACCGCGTAGTCTCTCCTCCCCTTCCCGAAGCAGCCTCTCGCCCAATTTCCTTTCCGTAATATCGACCAGCGTGCTGAGCACCACGAAGCCGTTTTTGGTCTTCACGGGATTGAGGCCTATCTCCACCGGAAACTCGGTCCCGTCCTTCTTCCGGGCGAAAAGATCACGCCCTTTCCCCATCGGCCTTGCTATCGGCGACATCATGAACGTATCTCTGAACACGGAATGAGCCCTGCGGTAGCGTTCAGGGACGAGGATTTCTATACTTTTTCCGAGAAGCTCCCCGCTCCCGTATCCGAGCATCGTATTTACGAGGGAATTCACGAAAATAATCTTCCCGGTCCCGTCCGTCATGACTACCCCGCTGGGTACGGATTCAACGATGAAGCTGTAACTGTTCCCGAATAGCCCGCTCTCCCCGCCGTCCTGACTTTCATATGATTTGACCTTCTCCCGGAGCTCTTCCAATTCGACAGCAAGCTCTTTCTTTGTCTTTTTCAGATCATTCATACCGGCTACGTCCGGGGGATACGGGTTTAAAAATTATTTTGTGAACTCAAGATGAGAATATCATCTAATGCGGGGAGTTACAATCCATGCGACGGCAATTGGCCGTTATTTAGTGCCATAAATGTAGGTATAAAATTCAAACCTGCGCTCCCAGTTCTGGAGGTCGTAGGAAGCGATCACGAGGTCCTTCTGCTCATTCGTAACCTCGTCCAGCACATAATAGTTAAGCACGGTCTCCGGCTCAAACCCGTAATGGCCGAGAATCTTCATGAAGCTCAGGTTGTCCGGGATGTACCTCACGATTATCTTCTGGAATTGGTGTTTGAGCCCTTCATAGAGAAGCAGGTTGAACATCTGGGAGCCGAGACCCTTGCCCCTGTACTCCGGATGGACCACGAGCTTCACCTCGGCGGCATGGGGCCAGTAAAGCCCCTGAGCGTGGAGAGTACCTTTCGCGATGACCTCTTTCTTGCAAACGGTCACGAGCTCGACCGCCTTCTCGTAATTCGGGTTCACGAACCAGTTTTCGAGCGATTCCCACTTCGTAACGTCGTCTTTATAAATAATAAGGTCTTCTCTGGGTATGGTCGAAAAAAACTTCTGAACCAATTCCCCGTCATCCCCACAAAGCGGCCTGATAATGACACTGCTTTTATCTTTGAGCAAAAACTCTTTTGGATACACTTTCATCGTTGATAATTAACTTGCAAAGAGCATACCAAGTGAAAAATAGGCCGCTATAATTGTGCAGATGCGGTCTCCGGCTCATCCTTGTTGATTGGAGTATCTACGGATATTACAGAATAATTCAATCGAAGACCCATATTTGAAACGCATTAGCGTAGAAGGGAGACTCAAGCGCATTCCGGCGTATTCTAACAGGATTGTCGTAATATAAGACACACGACATCCTGTGTACGGGCAGCGTCCGTGAGACAGGCATGACCGGGCTCTCGCGGTCTTAAATCAGTCAGGTTTTACAGGTACCGGAGCGGCCAGCTGGCCCTGTTTTCTCCCGGCGCTCATGGCTTTAATGAACTCGATGACCTCGGTACCGTTCTCCCCGGCCCATTCCCAGTCAAAGAAATCCAGCTCGTTCAGCGTAACGGGGTCATCGCCGAATATGAATACGGCCCGGTATCCGTCTGTCCACCAGGACTGCTTCATAAAATTCCTGTGCGGGTCATCCGGCGTCGAGGGTCTTATACCTTTCAGATATCCGAATTTCTCGACGCCTCCCGAAAAAAGAAGGTCCTGCACGAGGTACGTCCTCGCTTCATCCAGATCGGGGTCTATCGCGTGAGCAGACAGCCATGGAGTCCTGAAAGTGAAGTAGGAGCCTACGTCCCGGCTCACCGACCCTATCCACACGTCCATGCCCTGATATCGGACCGGCATCAGCCAGAGGCGGAGGTGGTTCCGCTCGTGTATGGTCGACCGCGCCTTCTGAAGCCCGATATCCTGGGCCCTCTTGTACACGAAGACGCTGCTCATGGGGGAGGTCCTGTACCTCGCTCCCGTAAAATAGGCCTTGAAGGCTCTCCAGCCCGAGCTCGCGGAAATAGGCTCGGTGACGTCCCATCCCCTCCTGATGAACGCGGAGATTATATTGTCCGTATCCCCGATGACGAAGAAATTAAGCGCGTCGTTCTCGCCGGTGCCGTCCTTTCTGGTAGCGCAGCACGGGACGGCCTCGAGAACCCTTCGAAGCTCCTCCTCGGTCTCGTAGTTAACGTATTCGTCCTTTTTGTATAGGGAGTCCCAGTCCACTCTCTGGTAGTCGAGCTTTATTCCGGGTATGACGAAATAGAACACGAAGTTCTTTTCCTGCTCCTCTCCGTAGATGCTTACGTTCAGGTACTTGATGCCCGGATCCCAGTTCGTGTAAAAGAATCCCGACAAGACCCCCCCGGCCGGTATCTCCCGCCTGATGCTGTGCTTGTTGAAGTACTCGTTCATTTCCTCATTCACTGGACTCGCATAGCTGTAGTTCGTATACGCAGCCTCGTTCGGGGAATAGTATCCGGGGTCGGTTGCGACGTAGATCAGGGTGACGGGCTTGTCCGTCGTATTGCCGATTTCGAGCCATACGGGCTGGATACCGTTCCGGGCAAGGTCGACTCCGAATATCCTCTCGCTCTCATAATCGCTCAGCACTGCCGCCGAGACCGATATTCCGTCTTCCGATTGAGTCTCCGCCCTGAGTTTGAACGGCACATCCTTCGCCGGGTCGGGAGAAGGCGCATATACCTTGCACCCCTTTGCAGGAGGTGTGCTGAACTCGCTCGAGTCGAGCGTGTCCTGGGTAGCGCAGTAGGAGGCGCACCCCCATAATCCCGGCATGAGGCACAAAAATATCACTAGAAAAATCCGGAACCGTATCCTTAACCCTTTCCGTAGAGATACCATTTGTATTATTTCCCCTGCCCTCCTTCGTCTGCAGCCCCGGTCCCGTCCCCGCCCGTTCCCCCGTCGTAAATGGCGTCCACATCCTCCCATTCGAAATATCCGAGGTCCCCGAGCGTGATCTGGTCTTTCCCGAAGAGAAGCACCGCCCTGTATCCGTCAGACCACCAGGGGAGTTTGCTCAGGTTGTATCTCGGATCCCCGGACGTCGACACCCCGACGCCGTCTACGTATCCCAGCTTGTCCACATTCTGCGATAGTATGACGTCTTCCACCAGATAATCCCTCGTTTCGTCGATATCAGGGTCTATCTCCTGCGCCGCGAACCAGTATTTCCTGATCCTGAGGTCGGACCCTATGTCCCTGCTCACGGCTCCCGCCCAGACCGTCTTGCCCTTATACCTGACGGGCGTAAGCCAGAGCCTGAGCGTATTCCTCTGACGGTAGGCCGCGTCCGTCTCACGACGCGATTTCTGGAGGCTCACGTCCTGCCTCCTGCCGAACAGATAAAGGCTCGCCATCGGGAAGGTCCTGTAGCTCTCAGGAGAGAAAGCTTTGCCGAGGTCGAATTTGAACGTTCCCGTATCCGCCTCCGTAACGTCCCATTTCCTCCGCACCACGGCCGACGATATGTCGTCCGGGTCGCCGATGAGGACTAAGTTTACGGGCTCTCCCCCGCCCCCGCCGTCGCTACCCGTCGTACAGCAGGGGAGTGCCTCCAAAGCCTTGCGGAGCTCGGTCTCGTCTTCTATGTGAACGATCTCGTCCTTGGTGTATAACGTCGTGAAGTCGACGTTCTCGTAATCGGGCTGGATACCCGGCACTTCGAAATAAAAGAAGAAATTCTCCGTGCCGTCTATCTCGTAGAGCGTCACGTTTACGAACTTCAATCCCGGGTCGAGGTTCGTGTATACGAACCCCTTATCCCTTTCGCCGGGCATTATGAACTCTATCTGAATGCCGTATTTCGAAAACTGTTCGTCCATCTCTCTGTTGGCCGAGCGGTTGAACTTGAGGTGGTTCATGAAAGCGACTTCGTTGGGCGAGAAATAATCGGGATCGAGGGCGATCGGCATGAAGAAGTAAGGCTTCCCGGTATTGTTTTCGATGTCGAGCCAGACGGGCTGGACCCCGTTCGCGGCGAGGTCTACCCCGAAGACCTCCTCGCTCTCCTCTCGGCTTAGCACGGCCACCGTGACAGTAAGACCGCCCCGGCTCTGGGTCTCCGCCCTGTCCAAGAAGGAGACTTCCTCGGGCGGTTTCGGAGAATAGCTCCCGCCGCACCCTGCCGCGGCCGCTAGAATAATACATATAGCGCTCTTGAGAATTTTGTTTTTCATCACCATGACGGCTTTGATTCTATCTTATCGAATGCCAAAAATTATACAATATCAAGAGGGGATGGCACCGGAACAGCAGCCGTTATTCGACCCGCGCCCATTCGATCTTCTTCGACCCCAATCCAGCCTTAACGGTCAGGGTAAAGTTATCACCGCTGTCCATCCGGATTTCGGCATCGAAGTCCTTACTCTTCTTAATCGAGTAGACGGTGCCATTCCACACACTGTCCGCGGCGTTGTATACCAGGTTTTTGAAGACCACCGTGGAAACAATGTCCGGGTTCTCGGCGTTCTCAACTATAACGCCTTCGTAGTATCCGCCCTTGTTCTCAATCTGCACGACAGCGGGCCCGTCCGGGTCCTTCCATTTTCCGACTATGCTGTCGGCGTTGATGCCTCCCGCGTTTGCAGCTGTAAAATTTATCGTCGCAAGCGTCGCAAGCGCAAATGCCATCACTAAAATATTCTTTAGTATCTTCATAATTATCTCCTTGACCGTTTATTGGATTCTTAGGTCACAGAATAATGAACCGGTTATTGTTCGCTCGCCGTCAAAATTATTATATCGTCGTATTTGTCGTCGACCGCCGCAGTGCCGCAGGCCGTAGGATTGCCTGCCGCATCGAACCTGCAGCCCCAGAGCCCCGCCTCCTCGGCGCCGCACTCGTCCTTATCGAGAGACAC
>DATIET010000244.1:0-2537 GCA_035455615.1 Thermodesulfobacteriota bacterium | reverse complement strand
GAATGCCGAGATAATTTTAGACGGCGTTAGTTCCAATAACCAGGAAGGCCTCTTCAATCAGGCAGTTGTAAATATACCTTCAGGCATAGAGGGCGATTTCGAGATCATAACGTGCACGACAGCGTATGAAACCAATGCCTTTTTCGACCCTACTCCGGGTGTGTTTTCACTGCTCGATTCAGGCGGCTGCGGCGGAGTGGATAGTTGTCAGCTTGCCGTCTGGACGAGACTCGACGAATCTGCAGGCGCATCCCAGATTCTCTGCAATTGGGACCTCAACACGAACGTTTTTGCCGCCGGGGTGCTTAGATACTCGGGGGTGGACACAAACAACCCGATTATAGGCGTAGAATGCGAGACAGGGGTCGGGTCAGTCGCCACAGCCCCCTCTATAAATACGCAAAAGGGCTCCGAGGTCCTCTGGATTGTATCTCTGCTCAGGTATAACCTGATCCCAAAGGTTAACGCACAAGCCGAAAACGCATTGTTCGAGGTTACGTCCTCTTTCGGTACACAAACAATCGAGCTGTTCGCCGCATCATCGACGTTTGAAGAGTCGGGGCCTACCGGGGAAGAAGAATTCCAGCTGGAAACGGAATCAGACAACTGGAGAGCCTGCACGATCGCACTCAGAGCGTTTCAGTCAAATATACCCACCCTCTCCGAGTGGGGACTGGGAATATTCGCAGTGCTGTTCGGCATCGCAGCCGTGTGGGCGCTCAGGAGAAGGGCGGCGAGGGTATAGCGGCAGTGATTCATATTACGCATACAATCGGCATGAAAAATTCCGATTAAAGGAGGATGGAGATGTTGAAGAATATAAGATTTATAGCTGTTACAATTTCTTTATTATTTCTGTCGGTTACCGCTTCTCAGGCGGTCGTCCAATTAGTCGACATAGAATCCACCGGAGTCAGAAATGATCTTGATAATAATATCACCCAAGGGGTTGTAGCGTCCGGTTCCGGGCTCCCGGGGGATTTCGTAGTCACAATGTGCTCCACGTTTTCGGACGGGAATAATTTGTTCCTCGAACCCACTCCAGGCGACTGGTTAGGACTGGACTCGGGCGAGTGCGGGGGCAGCGAGCCCTGCATACTCGGAATATTCGGAACATTCGTCGAATCCGCCGATTCCTCCGATATCACCTGCAGATGGACGGATCAGACGAGCGTGTTCGCTGCTGGGACTTTCAGGTACGCAGGAGTCGACCCGGACAACCCCATCATAGCCGTCGCATGTAATACCGGCGCAGGCGGGCTGGTTGTAGCGCCATCCGTGGACACTGAGCCCGGCTCGGCCGTGATCGGAATTTCGGCAATCGGCGCCAGCCTTAATTTGCTCAGTCAGGATATCGTCGGATTTCTCTTCGCACAAGGCGTTTCCAGTGCGGCGGGACAAATCGTTATAGAGTTTGGCGAAAGCCTTGAATTTCCGCATGGCGGTCCCACGGGCGAAATAGTATTGGCTGGTACTAACGCCGACTGGAGGGCGTGCACTATAGCGCTCAGGATGGAGCCTACCACTATCCCGACCCTCTCCGAGTGGGGTATGCTCGTGACGGCTGCGGTAATGATGCTGATCGGCGTGTACTTTGCGGTGAGAAGGAGAAGGGCAATTAATCCTTAAATGAAAAAAAATAAAATCCTCCCTACCCCTCCTTTTTCTAAGGAGGGAACAAAGAAAATGAGGGATTGGGCATATTCGTAGCGCTTACGGGCATAGCGGCGGTTTGGGCGCTCAGGAGAAGGGCGGTGAGGGCTTGATAGACGCATTCATCGAGAAATAACATGGCTTTGCTCAGGCTATAAGCGCTTGAGCGAAGCCTTTTTTTCTTGAAAGAAAGAATAAACTCCCCCTTAAAACTGTTACCGGCTCAAATCACGGCTGGCGAGGGAAATATACGTCCTTCGACAAGCTCAGGACGAACGGGTTGGGCTCGGTTGCTGGTTTGGGCGGAAGAGATTGGAAAGGATCGTATATGAGCACACATTGTGTGTGTCGCGGCTGGAAGCCGCTCCTACAGGGGGGGATAATAAACCAGATTCGGAAACGAGTTCAGAATGACATAATTTTTCTTTGGTTTGTGCCGCTTATTTACACAATGACTATCCGGTTTGCAGTTAACCCGCTGAGTATCAAACCCCGCCTTCGGTCCTTATCAGCTCGAGCACCGTACGGACCTCGTAGAGGTCGTTGACGACGACGGCTTCGATTTCGGTGAGCACCTGGGAGTAGCTCTGCCTCGCCCTCCCGCCGACTATAATAGGCATGCCCGGCAGGTAGCGCCTGAGCTTCCGGAGCTCACGGGCTGCTAAAGGGTCGCTCTCGGGATATATGAGGCTCAGTACGAGCGCCCTGGATCCGTTATACGTAACCGCACCCGCAATCTCTTCAGACGGCAGGCTCGGCCCGAGATAAGTCACGTTCCACCCCTCGCTCGCGGCCGTGACGGCCGCCGATAGTGCCCCTATCTCGTGCACCTGGTCCGAAGGGGTGGTTACGAGGACGTGCGGCGCTCCGGGGAAGGTGTTCTG
>DATIET010000243.1:0-2380 GCA_035455615.1 Thermodesulfobacteriota bacterium | reverse complement strand
GATATCCGTGACCTCTTCGACCTGCCTGGCTGTTATGATTGAGGATTCCACGGAATTAGCTGATTCTATATCCGCCCCGAACCCCAGGGCCTGGAGCACGAGCGCCGCTACACCCGCTACGTGAGGGGCCGATGCCGACGTACCGGCGAAATTGAAGAATCCCGGAACGCTCGTCGATACCCTGTTCGGGGCGACGATTGTGGGCGTGTCCCTGTCATCGAGAAGCGGAGCCGCGCGGCCGGTCTCTACAGCTGCGACAGTCACTACCGACGGAAAGAATATGGACGAAGGGCCTTCCGAGCTGAAGAAGTCCACATCGCCCTCGAACGTCGCGCCCACCGATATAACTCCGGGGGCAGCAGGATGGCCGTAGACGCTGTTCTCGGAAACATTGAATTCTACCGGAGTGCCGCCCTGGTTGAAAAATATCTCGAGGGTCTGGTCTTCGCCGCTGAATTTATTTATTACAATATCGAAGAATCCCGTACCTGGTCCATCATTTGTGATTCCGGCTACTTCGATCGGGTCGTCGTCTCCGTCCTGAACATCCGTGCTCGAATCGATGACCTCAGCCGTATCCGGATCGACCAAAAAGAGGTCGTAGTCGTCAGAGGCCTCGCCGAAGTGGTTACTCCACTGTAGCACGACGATCGAAGTCCTGTTCGCAGGAAGCTCGATTGTCATACCTATGTTGCTTCCTTCGTCGGCCGCGAGCCCGAAATCGTGGAAATTGGCCTCTTCATCGCCATCCTCGGGGTCCGTATCCAGGAACAGGGCTTGGTAATGGGCGTCGCCGTCGTTGCCTGCGGACGAGACGTATATTATTCCGTTATCCACCGCCCCCGCGGCCGCCTGTGCGACTGAGCCGTCCTGGAAAAAGGGCTCTGCGAGAAACCCTATGTCGTCCACTATTACGTCTGCGCCGTTATTGGTGAAAAATTCGATCGCTTGGATGAAATTGAGTGTGGTAGTTCCGTTGTGAAACGCGAGGTCGGCCCCCGGCGCAATATCGTGCACGATCTCGAGAATGGCAGTGCCCTCGTCCCCGCTGCCGGGGTCACCCACCTGTACTATATTCGGGAGGTCGCCAGTCATCTGTGAAGCCGCGAGGCTGTCGACGCCGTCCGATATGACGCCTACCTTTATTCCCGAGCCGTCCACTCCGAACGTCTCCCTCGCCTCGTCAGAACCCATAATCTCGTCGCCCTCGGTAGTTACGGACCCTACTCTCGGATGCCCGTAGCTGGGCGGCGTGATCCTGGTGACGAACCCCAGCTCGGCCGCCTTTTCGAGGCTCCCGCCGGGTATCCAGCCCTGCACGATCTTCAGATCGTCATTCGTAATTTCAGGGACCAGGCCCATTCCCTTGAGCTGCTCGATGTTCTCGCCGCTCGTCTCACTCATGTGCACGTAAACCTGAACGTTCCCCTCGTCGTCAACCTTTACGAGCGGCGTGGAAAAATCCTCTGCGCTCAGGCTCTCGGCGCCGTTTCTCAAAGCCGCCGTGTCGGTCATTTTATCAAGGACTTTCGTCAGCGTCAGGCTTATTTTAGTATTCGTGCCGGGGCTTGCTAGTCGTTTGCTGAAGTCTCTGCCGTCCACGTCCTCAAGAGCGGACGTTTGCGGAATCAAATCGGAGGTCAAAGATGAAGTACATATGATAAGCAGTGTGAACAGTGCTTTTCTCATTAGGTTATTTCTCCGGGGGCTATTTTCGATTTTAATATTATAACCAATCGGATACCGTCAATACGGAATAATTTGTCATGGCCGGATTTCATTAATTATTCCTGATTTTAGCTGGTTACCTACACTTTTGTTAATGATATATCAAATATGGAGTCTCAGGGCAAAATCGGTGATATATGTCCTGATCGACTCACCCGATAAGTCGTCGAATCTTTCGGTTAACTCGCCGGTATCATTGGAAATATTAGTATTAATAATGAGGAGGCTTCAGCTAATGATCCTGTCATCACGACTTAAGTTGAATATCCTCGTAAGAATTAAAGCCGGCTATAACTATGTAAATCTTTTGAAAAGCCCGGGGTATATAGTGACGAGTCCGTCGGCATCGACCTCGATATCTCTTGCGAAATCACTGTCGAGCGACTCGAACCGGTACAGTCTGCCTGTCTCAAGGCAGGTATAGCGCTGCGGGTCAAGGGTGATAGTGAGCTCGGGAAGCCGAACATACACGACGAAGATATCTTCTGATTGCTCTGTCCCGAGTTTCAACCGCCGGATAGGCAGCGTATTGGTAAAAGGCGTCGCCGTTATGTCCACGTCTATAGCTCCTCGCAATTGAGGCTTATCCCCGGAATCGTCTGACCAATTTCCTTTGCCGTCGCTCGAAAGATAGATACCCCGGTCATCGCCG
>DATIET010000242.1:0-7281 GCA_035455615.1 Thermodesulfobacteriota bacterium | reverse complement strand
TATGATACCTTCGAACCCCATACGGGGCGTAAGCTTCTGAGCCTTTATCAAATACAATATTACGTAAGCGAAGAAGAGCCCGAAGGCGAGTGTCGATGCGATGACGACGTCGAACCCCACCCTTAAATCGGACTCCGGCGTGTCGAACAACAGGAGCGCCCCTAGCGCGAAGCTCACGAGCCCGCCCACGGTGAGCGCTCCGTAGCTGGTGACGTAGACCTCCGCTACGAAGAGCGCTATCCCGAGCAGAAGGAGCGCTATGCCCGCATAGTTGAACGGCAGTATCTGGAACGAGACGAAC
Organism: Thermodesulfobacteriota bacterium; assembly: GCA_035455615.1. Taxonomy (GTDB): domain Bacteria; phylum Desulfobacterota_D; class UBA1144; order Nemesobacterales; family UBA2774; genus 2-12-FULL-53-21. The sequence goes on along the minus strand of DATIET010000242.1, from coordinate 6,980 downwards.
CCCATGAGAAGGCACACCGCGCCCGCGACGCCGGGGAATACGAGCCCGGGGTTATAGAATTCGAGAAGGAGCCCGAGCGAGCCTAACGACAGGAGGAGGAAAGCTATGTCGGGGGTGCTAAGAATGTCGACCAGCTTCTGCTTTGCATTCATCGCGATTCTCGTTATGACGGAGCCTTTCGTGCTGAGTATTTTTTCTCCGCCGGGAAGTTTCACCTTCATCCCGTCTATCTCCTTAACGAGGCCGTCGAGGTCGGGCGCGATCAGGTCGACGACCCGCTTCTTCAACGCTTCAGTCGCGGTGATGGAGGAGCTTTTTCTCACGGCCTCCTCCGCCCACTCGACGTTCCTCCCCCTCTCCTCAGCGATGCTCTCTATGAACGACGAGGCGTAGTTCTCGAGCTTCTCTCCCATGATGTCCCTCTCCCCGTTATCGCCTCCAGGAGAGCCGTCGTTTTTTTTCGACTGTTTGTCTTCATTGTCGTTATTGCCGGTATTCTCGTCAGGCCCGTTTTTCTTTTCCGGCTCCTCTTTCGAGGGCGAGATCGAGACCGGGTGCGCCGCCCCTATGCTGGTGCCGGGGGCCATGGCGGCGATATTGGCCGAGAGCGTGATGAACACTCCCGCCGATGTCGCGGAAGCCCCTTTGGGCGAGACGTAAACGACGACGGGGACGGGGGAGTTGAGCAGGAGCTTCACTATTTCTTTTGTGGAATTCAGGAGGCCGCCCGGTGTGTCGAGGAGTATTATAAGGGCCTCGGCCGACCTGCTCTCCGATTCCTCTATGCCCGTGCGTATGTAATCGAGCGTCGCGGGGTTTATCATTCCGTTTATTTCTATGAGGACGAGCTCATGAGGGGACGCGTCTTCTCCTGAGACTGGCTGAGGAGGTGATTGAGCGTCGGCGGCCGAGCGGAAAATTCCCGAGTAGTCTCCCGCGAAGAGACAAAAAGCGAGTGTTGCTAATATTATGGGAATCAGTCTGACCATGCCCGGGCCCTCGGTTTAGTTTAGCCCCAGAGCCGGGAAACCGCAAGGAATAAGGTGCTGCGCGAGTCTCTGGCGCGTTTACCGGGGTCCCGGATTAACCTTGTAATTCTAATGCCTCTGATTATAATTCTCCGCATGGCGACGAAAATAAAATATACGCAAAAAGAGCTGAAGGGCCCGGATAAGTTCAGCAGCACGGTCATCGCGGGCTTCGAATATTTTTCCGACCACTCGAAAAAGATAGTCCTGATAGTGGTAACGGTGATTGTCCTGCTTGTCGCGGCTTACCTCGTCCAGGGCCATAGGGAGAATAAGGACGACGCGGCGAACACGTTGTTCAACTCAGCCGTCGGACAGTTCAACGCGGGAAACGATCAGGAAGCCCTTAACCAATTCATCGCCCTCCGGAATGAGTACCCGGACTATAAAATCACGAAGATAGCACTTTATTATGCGGGGGTCATCAACTTCAGGCTCGGGAATTACGACGAGTCCGTAAACGAGCTCAATGAATTCCTCAACTCCGGGGTCGAGGAAGACATGCTCATCCAGTCGGCCCTTCTTACGCAGGGGCTCGCCAGGTTCGAGCAGGGGAAGTGGCAGCAGGCGCTCGAGCTGTTGTCCCAGTTCGAAAAGATGCCCGAAGGGCCCTTACAGGAGCGCGCCAGGATCCATCTCGCTCTAACCTATGAAAAACTGGGCCAGCCCCAAAAGGCGGAAGCGATCTATAAAGAGCTTTACAAAAGACCTGCCGTAATAAACCCGGGCATGTCCCCTGTGAACTTAAACCCTTCTTCGGGTAATTAAGATAAATTTATTTTTCGGCCTGATATAATTTCGCCGGGGTACTAAGCGGCGGTTAATCGGTCTCTCTTATGACTTTCGTGGAAATCCAGCCCTCTTTACCGTCGGGGGCCTGAATCTTTACCCACCTGCCCTGCTTTTCGCCGAGCCCAATAAACACCTCACCCTCTTTCACGACCGTAACGACGTCGTTCCCCATTCCGGGGCCGCTCCTGACGTTTGCCCCCACACCTATGACAGTGTAGCTCAGGGAGTCTCCGGCGGGTGGTTCCGCGGGGGGCTGCCCGGGTAGTTCGGCGTCAGGCGGAGCCGCGGGTTCGGCTTTCGTTTGGGCGGGCGCTTCCGGTGCTCTTACCTCTTTCTTCACCAAGGCCGGGCTTTGAGCTGAAGGTTCTTTTTGGCCGCTCGTTACGGAGGAGGTCTCGATGTCCACGACTGAAACCTCTTCCACACCCCACATCCTCATCAGCATGTCGTAGAAGAGTACGCCCACGATGATGCCGAGTATGAGTAGACCCGCGCCGATGACGTAGGAATTTTTTATCTTTGCCTCTTTTTCGGTGTCGGAGGACGCGGCCTTGGGAGTCGATTTTATTTCCGGCTTCGGCTTTGCGCTCGCAGCCGCCTGTGCCGCGGGCTTATGGGGCGCCTGCTTTGGAGGCTCGTCGGGTCCTATGTAATCTATATTTCTTACCTTGGGCTTTACCGTCTCCGGCTGCTGGAGCGTAGGCTTAACGTAGTCTATACCGGTTACGTCCTCCGTCTTCTCCCTATCAATGAGACCCGAGTCGTTTGGCTCCGCGACGCGCGATATCTCTTTCTGAAGCTCCCTCAGCTTCAGGTCGAGGTCGGTCTGGGACGCGCCCAGCTGGAGGTTGTAGACGGAATAGACGGAATCGAGCTTGTTCAGATATTCGTCCTTATTCTTCTCGATCTCGGAGCCTATCTCGTTCAGGTAGTCCCTGATTTCGTGTACTATCCCGGCCACGGACTCCGGAGTGAGCGTGGGCTCTTTGGGAACACCGAAGAGGTTTTCTGAGTCCTGGGCACGTGAGGGCTCGCGCGAACTTCTCTCCAGATCGAGAAGCCTGATCGTGAAATCGCTTAACCTGAGCTTGTACCTGTCGGTAAGCGCCTGAATGAACGTTATCTGCCCTTTGTAGAGCTCTTTTGACTGTGAAATGAGGTTGAGCGTCTTTATAAGACGCAGGAGCTCCAGTTCAAAGTTTGCAGAGATCCTCTTCAGGTTCTCCTGAGCGAATTCTTTATCTATATCCCCTTTCATGTCAACCCATCAAGTAGTTTAAATATAGTATATATCCAGAAGTATGGGAATAGGAAGTATTAATTGTACGGTAAACCGGCGTAAGGGACCGGAGCGGCCGTCAAATTTCAACTTTTATATTACGATCTTATATTACGAACCGTATATCGTGAGCCGGACGGACGCCAGGAAATGCTTTATTGCCGGAGGCTTAGCGGATTAGTATCAGCAGGGTTTTATCTTGGACTTGAGCAGCGCTTTAAGCCTTTCCCTTATTTCGGGGGTCACGAACGACCTGTCCTTGAGCTTCCCCGTAAGCTCTAGCATCCTTTTGTAAGTGTCCACGAACGCCCTGCACTCGGGGCACCCGGACGTATGCTTTTCGAGCTCCTCGAGGGTTTTCATATCGAGCTCGTTATCGATGTAATCCATAATATTTTCTACAAGGTCCTTACACATGAACATTTCGTGATTTCTCCGGCGGCAGGGTCGGCTCATAAACCGGGACGATTTCCGGAGCAGAGTCCCGTGCAGTTAACGTATCCCGCAGCGAAGCCCCGCAGTTCCGGCTCAGTCCGTCCCCTCCATAGGTCTTAGATGTAAAACAGGGTGGATACGACTCAGCCGCCCTGTTTTTCATCCCCAACCGTCCCTCAATTATATACCGGTAATGTGCCCGATGAAAGCCTGATAAATGAGGCTCGTTAACGCGCGGGCTTCAAATCGGCGCGGATTACAATTATAATTTCCCGTGTAAGCTGTTTTAGAGCGAGTGGGGTTGGTAACGGCATCGGGTCCGGGGTCTCTTCTTTTAAACAAGCGGTTCCGATTGAGAGCTTCTTTACGTACGCTCTCCGCAAGAGAACGGCAATCACTACAGACGGTTCCGGAGGAGAATATAATGTTCGATAAACCCGCAACGATCGGGCAGTTAAAGGCGAGCGAGTACAGGGTGCTTTCCGTAAGGGAGGAAATGAGGAAAAACCTCATAGGCAGGCTCAGGAGGGGGGAGACGCCGTTCCCGGGCATTATCGGCTACGAAGACACCGTCATTCCTCAAGTCGAGACCGCCATACTCGCGGGTCACGACGTCATATTCATAGGCGAGAGGGGCCAGGCGAAATCCCGCCTGATAAGGTCGCTCGTTAATCTCCTGGACGAAGAGGTGCCCGTGATAAAGGGGGGCGAGCTCAACGACAACCCTTACTCGCCTGTAACGAAGAACTGCCGCGAACTCATCGAGCAGTACGGGGACGATACCGAGATAGAATGGATCGGGAGGGAGCAGAGGTACAGCGAGAAACTCGCCACGCCCGACGTCTCTGTCGCCGATCTCATCGGCGAGGTAGACCCTATAAAGGTCGCGGAAGGCAGGTACCTCTCGGACGAGCTCACCATTCACTTCGGGCTCATCCCCAGGACGAACAGGGGCATATTCGCGATAAACGAGCTCCCGGACCTGGTAGAGAAGGTGCAGGTGGGCCTCTTCAACGTGATGGAGGAGAAGGACATACAGATAAAGGGGTACAAAATCAGGCTCCCCCTCGATATATGCATTGTGGCCACGGCAAACCCTGAGGACTATACGAACAGGGGCAGGATAATCACCCCGCTCAAAGACAGGTTCCAGTCCCAGATCAGCACGCATTACCCGAAGACCCGCGATGTCGAGATGGTCATCATGGAGCAGGAGGCATGCGTCCCCGAGATAGAGGGGTCGAGCCTCAGGGTGCCCAGGTTTATAAAGGAGATCATCGCCGAGCTGTCGTTCCAGGCCAGATGCTCGGGCGATATCAACCAGCGCTCGGGCGTGAGCGTAAGGACCACGATAGCCAACTACGAGAGCGTTATAGCGGCCGCGGAAAAGAGGGGCATAGTGCTGGGCGAGCGCGAGGTCGCTCCCAGGATAACGGACTTCCCGTCCATCGTGCCTTCGACGAGCGGCAAGATAGAGCTCGAATACCTCGGAGAAGACGCGACCGAAGGCGCCGTCGTGGAAAAACTCATCAAACGCTCGATCAAGACGGTGTTCGATTCGTATTTCCCGTCTTTAGACGCGCTCGCGGACGTGATAAAGAGCTTCGAGCACGGATACGTCGAGGTCGCGGACGTGATGCCGTCCGAGGACTACATAATGGGTGTGAGGGAGATAAAGGGCCTCCAGGGCTGCATCGACTCGCTCGGGGTCTCGGAGTCGCCCGCGGAGATAGCGGCGGCGGTTGAATTCACGCTCGAGGGCCTCCACCTGAACAACAAGCTCAACAAGGAAGACGTCAGGGGAAAGATAATATACAAATGACTACTTTGTTCAGGTACCTGAAGTGGGACGGAAGACAGCCCGGGTTCGACCTCGGCGCCGAGGACTTCTTCAGCGAGATGTCTGATTACCTGATGGAAGGATGGACCCCTGACGAGGCCTACGAATGGATACTGAAGCAGGGACTCAAAGGCCAGAGCACGAGGGTCATGGGTATAGACGACCTGCGCTCTGAATTAGGTGCGTGGAAGCAAAGCGCCTACGACAGGTTCAATCCAAGGAAAGCGTTCGACGAAATAAAGGACGAGCTCGCCGAAATAGTGAGCCGTGAGCTCGGGCATTTAAATAGGGCCCTGCCCGCCGATTCTTCGGAGCTTCAAGAGAGGGAAAAGTTCCTTAACAATCTCGACTCGAGACCGGGCCAGGCTGTGGAAAACCTCAAGGACTACGAATTCCTCGACGATGAAGCCGGGCGCCGGTTCAAGGCGCTCCTCGAAAGGCTCGAAGACATAAGGAAGGCCGAGAGGTTCGTAAAACGCTTCGGCGAGAAGTTTACGGGAGAATCGCATATAACGTTCGACGAGCTCCTCGAGCTGATAGACAGGCTCGAAGAGCTCGAAAGGATCGAGAAGAGTCTCATATCCGGTAATTTCGACGATTTGGACCCGGGTCAGTTATGCTGGGTGCTGAGCGGGGAAGGCCGGAGATCGCTCCTCCTGCTCAAGAACTTCAAATCCGCGCTCGAGCAATCGGGTTTCGTAAGGACGAACGGCGAGCGCACGGAGCTTACGCCGAAGGGGATAAGGAAGCTGGGCGAGACCGCGCTAACAGACGTATTCTCTTCCCTCAAGCGGAACAAGGTCGCGGAGCACGAGACCGGCCTCAGGGGATCGGGATCGGCGAGGCCCGAGGAATCGAAGGATTACGAATTCGGGGACCCGTTCAATCTCAATATCGTGAATACGCTCAAGAAGTCGCTCGCGAGGGAATCACGCGGTAAGGGGATAAAGGTCGATCCCGGGGACTTCGAGGTCTACGAAACCGAATACCAGACCCACGCCACAACGGCGCTCCTGCTCGACCTCTCCTGGTCGATGAGCTTTCAGGGCAGGTTCCCGGCCGCGAAGAGGGTCGCGCTCGCGCTCGACCACCTGATAAGGACTAAATACCCGAAGGACGACTTCCACATCATAGGCTTCTCGACAGGGGCGAGGAAGCTCACGACGAGAGAGCTAGCCGTGACCACTTGGGACTCGAACGACCCGTTCACGAACATACAGGAGGCGCTCTCGACCGCGGCCAGGACGCTCTCCGGGTCGAGGAACACGAACAAGCAGATAATACTCATCACGGACGGCCAGCCCACGGCCTATTACCTGGACGGCTACCTCCAGGTGGAGCTGCCGATGTTCTTCGGCGGGCTTTCGCCGAGGGCGACTTTCGAGACGCTAAAGGAAGTGAAGCGCGTGACCGGGATGGGCATACGGATAAACACGTTCATGCTCGACGACAGCCCGTCGCTCAGGCGCTTCGTCGACGAGATGACGCGGATCAACAAGGGCCGGGCGTTCTTCACCACGCCCGAGCACCTGGGGAAGTACCTCTTCGTCGATTATCTCAAGAGGAAGAGGAAGATGCTGTGACACACGTAGTGTGGTCTATGAAA
>DATIET010000241.1:0-3254 GCA_035455615.1 Thermodesulfobacteriota bacterium | reverse complement strand
AATGGTCCTCGCGGTCGATATAGGGAATACCAATATAGTTTTCGGGGTTTTCGACGGCAGCAGTATAAAGTGCCACTGGCGCATCGGTACGGACAAATCAAAGACCTCCGACGAATACGGGATACTGTTCAGGGAATTAATGAATATAAGGGATATCGACCCGAACTCCGTAGACGGAGCGGCGATCTCCTGCGTGGTGCCGACCATCCAGTCGACGGTATCGAACGCGGTAAAATCTTATTTCGATGTGAACCCCGTCGTCGTGGGACCCGGGGTGAAGACAGGGATGCCCATACTCTATCATAACCCCAAGGAAGTAGGAGCGGACAGGATAGTGAACGGCGTGGCGGCGTACGATAAATACAGGAGCGGGGTAATCGTGGTCGACTTCGGGACGGCTACGACGTTTGACTGCGTCTCGGACAAGGGGGAATACATGGGGGGGGTCATCACGCCCGGGCTTATGATTTCGGCTGAAGCACTCTACCGGGAAGCCTCCAAGCTCCCGAGGGTAGAGATCGCGAAGCCCGAAAATATAATCGGCAAGACCACTGTCGAAAGCATACAGTCGGGGCTCATACACGGTTATGCGGGCCTCGTGGACGGCGTCGTGGTAAAAATAAAGACGGAAATGAAAACCGAGCCCCGTGTTATCGCGACCGGGGGAGTGGCTGAGCTCATCGCGCCCGAGACCAGGACGATAGAGGAAGTCGATGAGTTCCTCACTCTCCGCGGGCTGAAACTCATACATGAAAGAAACCTCTAGGTTCGTAATCGGCAGACACGGGGGCTCGAACAGACACTACGACCTCATCCTAGAGAATATGGGAGAGGTTAGGCACTGGATTATCCCAAAAAATATCCCCGGAAAATACAGGCAGAAAAGAATCGCCATAGAAGAGAAGGACACGGAGGGTTTTCGGCTGAACGGCGGCAGCGGGAACAGGGCCGAAGACAGCTGGGGCGGCGGAAAGTGGGAGGTTTGGGACAGGGGAGAATTCGAGATCGAAGCATCCAACAGCATAAGACTCGTTATTAATGCCGCAGGCGAGAAGGTCAGGGGCAGATACTTGCTTCTGGTGCCGGGTTGGGGGAGATGGACAGGGAAAAGGCTTTGGGTCCTGGAGAAGATAAAGGAGGCGAATCGCCGCTGACATACGGGATGCCGGTAGAGCGGGAGAGATATGGAAGGATCGTAGAGACACACAACGTGTGTGTCGCGGCTGGCCTGTCCTGAACTTGATTCATGAAAGCCGCTCCTACATTTTTTTAATAAGAAAGGATCGTAAGAATATTTAGGAAAGGCCTATTGTTAATACGAAGATTGAAGTAAATTTAGATATGTCTCACCGACCGGCAGATCATCAGACAGCCGAGGCGCGATTCACCCGCACTTAACACCGATCCGCTGATGAATAAAAGCTTTATTATCCTTATAAGCGCTGTGATTTCTCTCGCTATTTATTTCTTGCTGCCCGTCGATAAAGTTATATTGAAAGGCCTGGCGATTCTGATATTCGTAGCGGTGCTATGGTTTACAGAGGCGCTGCCTATAACCGTAACCGCACTCCTCGTCCCCATTCTTGCCGTATTAACGGGAATATTCGGCGTAAAGGAAGCTCTCAGCCACTTCGCGAACCCGGTGATATTTCTCTTTATGGGAGGCTTCGCTCTGGCGGCGGCCCTCCATAAACACAGCCTCGACCGGCTCATCGCCAGTTATATCATGAAAGCCGCGGGAGCTAACTCCCTTCTCTCGGTCCTGGGGCTATTCGTCTCAACAGCCTTCATTAGTATGTGGATAAGCAACACGGCAACGGCGGCTATCATGCTCCCCGTGGCGCTCGGTCTCATAGCCAATCTCAGGGAGAGCTCCACTACGACAGAAGAATTCATACTCCTGGGAGTCGCGTACTCGGCGAGCATCGGCGGTATCGGAACGCTCGTGGGGAGCCCGCCTAACGCGATCACGGCCGCCAACCTCGGGATGGATTTCCGAGACTGGCTTGGGATCGGCATACCGTTCGTGCTAATCTTGATGCCTATAATCGTATTGATTCTCTACCTGGTACTGAGACCGAAACTGCTCAAAGGGACGGTTCTCGACCTGAGCGGGCTAGGGCAGATAGCAATAGATAAAAACACGTACAAGCTTGCAGCGATATTCGGCGTAACAGTCTTACTCTGGATATTCAGCGGCCCGGTATCTTCACGGCTCGGTATCGAGAAGGAATTCGATTCCATAGTGGCAATACTGGCGATATTCATGCTCGTGGTATCGGGCACCATAAAATGGAAAGAGATCGAAAGGTTCACCGACTGGGGAGTGCTCCTCCTCTTCGGAGGCGGCTTACTGCTGAGCGCGTTGCTGTCGGAGACAGGCGCGAGTAAATACCTAGCCGATCTTGTGAGGGACCACCTCTCGATACACGGCCCGTTCCCGCTCATGCTGGGGGCGGTGCTATTCGTGATATTTCTCACTGAGTTCGCAAGCAATACGGCAACCGCGGCGATAATGGTTCCAATATTCCTCGCTCTCGGTCAGGAGACAATGCGGCACTCGCCCGATGCGATCGCCTTGAGTGTCGGGATAGCCGCTTCGTGCGCATTCATGCTGCCTGTGGCCACCCCGCCTAACGCGCTTGTATTCGGGACCGAGAAGATTCGTCAGCGGACGATGATAAAGGCCGGATTCTATCTGAACATAGTCTGCGGAATAGTTATAACGATTGTGAGCTACTATTTCTTTTAAGTTCTTTTAAGCGGACTTTGCCGCTTAAATGTTACTTCGTGATCTCGGCGAGCTCGATCAGGACCCCGTTCATCGCCTTCGGGTGTATGAACGCCACCCTCGAATGATATGAGCCGGGCCGCGGCGTTTCGTCTATCAGCTTCACGCCCTCCCCTTTAAGCCTTTCGAGAGCGGCTTCTATATCGTCCACTAAAAAACAGATATGGTGAATGCCCTCGCCCCTCTTGTCGAGGAACTTCGAGACCGGGGACTCGCCGCTCAGGGGCTCGAGGAGCTCGAGTGCGGTACCGCCCTTTTCAGGGACGAGCATGGACGTCCTCACCCCCTGATCTTCCACCACTTCCCTGTGCTCGACTCTGAGGCCGAGCACCGTCTCATATAATTTCTCGACTTCATCGAGATTCCTGACCGCGATCGCCACGTGAAATAGATTCTCCAGTATTCCATTACCCATGTAAACGCTCCCTTCGTGTATTTGAGATAAAACGGGGATTTTATTTAT
>DATIET010000240.1:0-3454 GCA_035455615.1 Thermodesulfobacteriota bacterium | reverse complement strand
GACCGTCCGCCGTAACTATCATGGTCTTTATGAGGTTCGACGGCTTCACCTTCAGGTATTCGGCCACTTCCTCGACGGTCTTCAAGCCGGGCGTGTGGACCTCCACGACTACCTTGTCTTCCTTCGATCCCTTGACCCCTTTCTCGTGCCAGTCTATCTCGGCGAGCTCGAGGTTAGCCGCATATCCGCAGTTGCCGCAGCTCATCACCACGTCCTCGCCCGTGGGCGCAAGCACCATGAACTCGTGAGAGAAGCTCCCGCCTATGTTACCCGTATCGGCGAGCACCGCCCTGAACTCGAGGCCGCACCTCTCGAATATGCGGACATAAGCGTCGTACATGAGCTGATAGGATTTCTCCGCTCCCGCCGCGTCCGCGTCGAAGCTGTAGGCGTCCTTCATTATGAACTCGCGGGCGCGCATGACCCCGAAGCGCGGGCGTATCTCGTCCCTGAACTTCGTCTGTATCTGGTAGAGGTTTATCGGGAGCTGCTTGTAAGAGCGCACGTCCCGCCTTACTATGTCGGTTACGACCTCTTCGTGCGTGGGGCCGATGCAGAATTCCCTTTCGGCGCGGTCCTTGAACCTTAGAAGCTCCTTACCGTAGTAGTCCCACCTTCCGCTCTCCCTCCAAAGTTCGGAGGGGACGACAGCGGGCATCAGCAGCTCTATGGCCCCCGCCCTGTTCATCTCTTCCCGGACTATGTTTTCGACCTTGCTTATGCACCTGAGACCGAGTGGAAGGTAGTTGTATATTCCGGCGGCTACTTTCCTTATCATCCCCGCCCTGATCATGAGCTTCTGGCTCACGACCTCTGCGTCTGCGGGGTCTTCCTTGAGCGTCGGTATAAAGTATTGGGAGTATCTCATATCAGCCTTACACGTTATGTTTTAGTTAAGATAACTTACCGACTCTGCGTCTAATTTCAACACACACATGTGTGTGTTCTATGATTCTATCCGGATGGTGGAGATATTGTGTACATCGTGCCTATAATTTAAAACTGCGGCTTACAACCACCGCTGATTAATCCGCCTTCTCGACCCACTGGGAGCGCCAGTCGGGGGCCGGGAATGGCTCGCTCCAGTAAGCGGTCTCCTTCGCGATCTTCCCGTCCCTGAGCTCGAATATAAATACGGCCTTGTAAGGTGAAGGGCCGCCGTAGTCGAGCGACGCCTCCGCGACGACCAGGTCGCCCTCGCTCACCATGCGCCGGGGCGTGATGGTCGGGAGCGCCGGGAACGCCCCGTATATAGCCCGCCTGTTGGCGGCGCCTACTATCCTCTCGCCCGACTGCGGCCAGTCCATCACGGCGTCGTCGTGGAAGAGTTCGTCCATCACCTCCACCTTCCTATCGTTGATGCATTTGATAAGGCGCTCGATGACCTTTTCGTTTTTCGTTGCCATGACCTATGCCTCCTCTCCGTGCCGGAGTTACGTTCTGTAATACGCTTGCACGCTTCCCGGGTTGCCTCGCCGGCGTGCGTGTGAATACCCCCGTTTCTAATATAGTAGATTCGGGCGGTAAATGAAATGGGTCTTGGATGGCGATGCGGGGCTGACGCTCCGATTGACACTCTGTCGATACTTATGTAATTTAGGCTGCTTGTAAAATTCATCCAATGACGAAGCCCGATTGAGATACCTCTCTTATCTTAACAGCATAGTAACGGATTACTTCACGTTCTGGATTATCCTCTTTTCGCTGATCACGTTCCTCCGGCCGGAGCCGTTCGCGGGCCTTACGGGGCTTATAGTACCCGTCCTCGGGATAATCATGTTCGGCATGGGGATGACCCTCACTGTCGGGGACTTCAGGAGGATAGCCGAGAGGCCGCGCGACGTCGCCATAGGGGCCGCGGCGCAGTACGGCATCATGCCTCTGACCGGGTTTATTCTCGCGAAGGCGTTCTCGCTCGACCCTGTGCTCGCGGCTGGGGTGGTGCTCGTGGGCTCGTGCCCCGGGGGCACGGCTTCCAACGTAATAACATACCTCGCCAGGGGCGACGTCGCCCTTTCGGTCACTATGACCTCAGTGACTACGCTCCTCGCTCCTCTCATGATCCCCTTCTTCATGTACGTATATGCCGGTCAATGGATACACGTCCCCGCGCTAGACCTATTCATTTCCACCGTAGAGATAATACTCCTCCCCGTCGCATTGGGCGTGGGGTTGAGACTCCTCCTCGGAAAGCGTACCGAATACGTTTTACCTGTGCTTCCCGGAGTTTCGTCATTGTCCATAATATTCATAGTGGGCGTAATCGTGGCCGCGAACGCCGCGTCGATAGCGAAAGTCGGGGCGGGCGTCGCAGTGATAGTTATGCTCCATAACGTCGCCGGGCTCGCGCTCGGTTACTCTGTCGCGAGGCTCTCGGGCATGGACGTTACAAAAGCGCGGGCCGTATCGATAGAGGTCGGCATGCAGAACTCTGGTCTCGCCGTAGCGCTCGCGAACCTCCACCTGAGCGCGCTTGCCGCCCTTCCGGCCGCCGTATTCAGCGTATGGCACAATATATCGGGCTCAGCCATAGCATGGTGGTGGAGGAGACACACGGCGTAATGAATCAGGCAGCGGGCGAGACCTTATCCAGGACGAATAGAAACGGGAGAGAGAAGTTCCCCATAGCGGGTTACCTCTATCTCGTGGGCACGGCCCTCTTTACCGCGCTATCTTACGTGTTCGGGAGGGCGATAGACAGGAGCTTCCACCCGGCGGCGATCACTTTCTACTGGTTCTTCGGCGCGTTCCTGTGCTCGGTCCTCGTCGTGCTCGCGATCCCGTCCCAGAGGGCCGAGGTCAAACACCTGAGAAAATATACGAAGATATTCATATACAGCTCCATACTGACCGCCGTGGGCGCGGCGCTCTGGATATCCGCTATCAAGACGATCGGCATCCCGCTTACGTCGTTCCTCATGAAGGCCCAGACCCTATTCTCCCTGATGCTGGGAATGATATTCCTCGGCGAGAGGCTCAATAAATGGGAGACAGTCGGGATCGTCATCACGGTGACGGGCGGGATCATAGTCGCATACCAGAGGGAATTTTCACTCCTCGTGGGGACGCTGACCGCTATCGGTGCCGCTTTCTTTTACTCGAGCCTGTCGTTCATAGTGAAGAAGATGGGCCAGAGGCTCAATATGCTGACCGTGGCCAACCTGAGGGCGCTCGGCGTGTCGATATTCCTCATCGCGTACCTCGTCCTGACCGGGACTCTCCAGACGCCGGGTCCGGTCGACCTCCTGTTTATGTGCCTCGGAGGCATAACGGGGGCATACATAGCGAAGGCGTGCCAGTTCCAGGCGATAAAGCTCATCGACGTTTCACGCACGACCGCGGTCCTCCCGCTCGAATCCATATTCGTCGTGCTCTTCTCTTATTTCATCTTCCGCGAGATTCCCTCCGTGATAAAGCTCATCGGCGGGGCGGGGATAATAACGGGCGTGATATT
>DATIET010000239.1:0-2356 GCA_035455615.1 Thermodesulfobacteriota bacterium | reverse complement strand
TTACATGACACTCCAAGATAAATTTCTTTGACCGGAACAAATTCTCCTATTGAAGAGATCCAAAAAAAATCATGCCCCGTATAAATATTCAAATTCAAAAACTTTAAGGAGGTGCAGAAATGCACAAGGTAATAAAAAAGTATTTAATGCTGCCGGTAGCGGCGGTTATTTTTTCGGTTTCAGGATTGTCGGCGTTCGCCGACACAACGGTAATGGTCGGCGGAGAGGCTATGTATCCGACGAAGGATATAGTAGATAACGCGGTTAATTCGTCCGATCACACGACACTCGTAGCTGCGGTAAAGGCTGCGGGTCTCGTCGAGACGCTCAAAGGGCCGGGCCCGTTCACAGTGTTTGCCCCGACCAACGACGCGTTCGAAAACCTTCCTGACGGAACGGTTGAGATGCTTCTCAAGTTGGAGAATAAGGACGCATTGACGAAGGTGCTCACCTATCACGTGGTTCCCGGCCGTTGGACTTTCGATGCGCTCGCAGAGCAGATCAAAGACGGCAGCGGAAAGGCTCAACTGAAGACTGTAAGCGGCGGTACGCTGACCGTTTGGATGAACGGTCCGCACAACATCCTTATTCAGGACGAGAAGGGCGATATAGCGGAGATATCCACTTATGATGTAATTCAGTCAAACGGGGTTATCCAGGTTATAGATACAATTCTACTGCCGAACTAAACTGATGCCATCATCGATACTGAAAGGGGCGCTCCGATAAACGATAAGAGCGCCCCCGCTCGTTATAGAAAAGAGCGAATCATGAACAACAGACCTTTAATAGCAATAATTTTTCTATTGATCTTATCTACAGGCGGTTTCATTTACTTCGTTTCACAGGAAACCGATCCCGCCGTAAACGTTCAACCCGTCGACGTTGCAACAAACAAGGCAGCTGAAGAAACGCCGCCCGACGGAGTTCCCGGTCTCCCGAAGGAAGAATGGAAAAAGAAACTTAGCCCGCAGCAATATTACATTTTATGGGAAAAGGGCACTGAAAAGGCATTTTCCGGCGCATTATTAAGCAATAAGAAAAAAGGAGTTTATGTGACGGCCGGGTGCAAGCTCCCCGTTTTCAGTTCCGAGAATAAATTCGATTCAGGGACCGGATGGCCGAGTTTCTGGAAGCCGATTTCGGAAGACTCCGTGATCCTGCGACCGGACAACGACCTGGGATTCGAGCGTATGGAGGTACTGAGTAAATGCGGTGAGCATCTTGGACACGTATTTAACGACGGTCCTGAACCGACGGGGCTCAGGTATTGCATCAACTCGGCAGCGCTCGAGTTCGTCGAGGAATAGTCGATATCCTTCACTTAACATCATAAGCGCCTCCTCTATATCGTCCTAGGGTCTCATTATAATCCGAAGTTTATGTTGTTCGAATTATGAGCATTAGTAGCTTTGCAATTGCAAGGAAATTTGGATTAATGATATCTAAAATCTTTTTTGTTTTTTTTTGAGATCCAAAATTTTTTCACTCCCGTATATACGGGTGGTAACAAAAAAAAGGAGGTATTTGTCATGAAGATCACGAGATTAATTAAGGCCCCGGCTATTGCGGCAGCGGCTTTAATTTTGTCCTTTATATATATCTATCCAATCGCCGAGGCAGCCAACCACAGGGAGGCCCCGATCACGGCAATCGACGATGAAGCGGACATCACCGACGTATTTGCATTCGTGAGCTACGACCCGGATGAGTCCGATGCTTCAGACAAGGTTACGATGATCGTTAACTACGACCCTTTCCTGGAACCCGCAAACGGTCCTAACTATTTTCCGTTCGACTCAGAAATTCTTTATGCGATCAGGGTCGATAACGATCAGGACGCGCTTGAAGATGTGGTATTCGAGTTTCGTTTCACGACCGAGATAAGGCTTCCGAACGTGTTCACAGGAGCTGTGGGAGCTCTAGGCGGAATCAATGCGCCCGACAATTCACCTCCGGACCTTGACGGCAACCCCACAGTCGGACAGCCCGTCATACCGCCGGCGATCACCGCGCTCGACGGGGCGGGTTCGGAAGGATTGAGCCTGAGACAGTTCTACACCGTAACGATGGTAAAGGGCAAGAACCGGACGCAACTTACAAACGCGGCCGGTAGTCCGCTCTTTGCCGTACCTACAAACGTCGGTCCGAGGACCATGCCCGACTATCCTTCGCTCTTCGCGCAGGGTATATACGATCTCGGCAGCGGCATCAAGGTTTTCGCAGGGACAGTAGATGACCCCTTCTGGCTCGATCTCGGAGCGACGTTCGATTCGATAAACTTCAGGACTCAGGGATTCGTGGTACAGGGAGTCCTCACCGACGAACAGGACGCGGACGATTCGAACAATTACGC
>DATIET010000238.1:0-10268 GCA_035455615.1 Thermodesulfobacteriota bacterium | reverse complement strand
AACTATGGATAACTTTATTTCAGCAGGACATCATTTATTGAGCCATACGACGCTTCTAATACTCTCGATAACGGCTGCCGCCCTGGGCATCGCCGCGGCGTGCTATTTCTTCTACTTCAGGCCCTCGCTCCCCGAAAAGATTGCTTCCGATAAGACTATAGAGCCTCTCTATGAGGGCTCCCTACACAAGTGGTACGTGGATGAGCTCTACGACTATATATTCGTCGAGCCTTTCAGATACCTGTCCGAGCAGGCCTCGAAATTCGATCTCAGGTTCATAGACGGGGCGGTAAACGGGGTGGCAGCGGTTCTGAAAGATATGGCATTGACCCTTCAGGACGCCCAGAGCGGGGTGCTCCGCAGCTACGCTACGCTCATGGCTATCGGGGCTTTCGCGATTCTCGTGTTCATAATCATCTGGCAGAGCCTTTAAAGCTGCCTGTATTCTCTCCGGACAAACTTTGTAATAAAACGTCGGTCGGAGCTGTAAATGTTTAATAATTCCGGGCCGGTCTCATCTGCTTATCCAACACCTTGCCCCACCCCGTCCGTCCTGAGTTTATCGAAGGACGTAGCCTTTCCCGACATTGCAGAATTTGCGGCGGGTGAGCATCCGCGGGCATACAATCTCTTACAACCCCTGCTGAGTCAAACCCGTTCGCCCTGAGCAAGTCGAAGGGCGCATTTTTCTCTTCCCGACATTGCAGAATTTGCGGCACACAATGTGTGCTCATATACGATCCTTCCCAACCTCTTCTGCCCTACCTACCCTGTCTTTGCGAGGGAGCGCCTTGTCCCCCGAAGCCTTGGCGAAGGGGGATGCGACCGCGGCAATCTCATGAATAAAGCGAGATCGCCACGACCATGATCCTGAAACAAGTTCAGGACAGGCGGTCTCGCGATGACAGAAAAAGATTGAAAGATTTTAGCTTCAACATAAGATTTTCAGCAAATTATGTTCAGTCTTTCATAAAACACACTACGTGTGTGATTTTTGCTTCTTTTCATCAAGGAAAAGAAGAACACACACAAGGTGTGTTTTACGATCCTTCCGAATCACCTCTGCTCATATCTGCAAATGCGGCAATTTCATATGTCCGCGGCGATTCGCCGCCCGTTCAATCCTTCGACAGGCTCAGGACGAACTCAGTGAAACGAATCGTGTCTCGGGAACAACGCATGACATTATGCCGCTTCGGGCATAAAAAAAGGCGGCGGCCCTTCTCGGAGCCGCCGCCTTTTTGATCTTTGATACGCCGTTCCGGCGTTTTAGTTTACACGTCGAAGTAAAGCTTGAACTCGTAAGGCACGGGTCTCAGCTTAACAGGGTTTACTTCCTTATCGATCTTATATTCGATCCAGGTTTCTATGACGTCTTCAGTGAAGACATCGCCTTTCATCAGGAACTCGTGGTCGGCCTCGAGCGCCTTCAAGGCGTCTTCGAGGGATCCCGGGACGTTCGGTATGCCGGCCAGTTCCTCCGGGCCGAGCGCGTAAATGTCTTTATCGAGCGGCTCGCCGGGGCTAAGCTTTTTCTCTATACCGTCGAGACCCGCCATAAGCATCGCCGAGAACGCGAGATAGCCGTTACACGAAGGGTCGGGGAACCTGCACTCTAGCCTCTTCGCCTTGGGGCTCGGGGAATACATGGGGATCCTTATCGCTGCGCTCCTGTTTCTTGCGGAGTAAGCCAGGTTTACCGGGGCTTCGAATCCCGGGACGAGCCTCCTGTAGGAGTTCGTGATCGGGTTCGTGAAAGCGCATATCGCCCTCGCGTGCTTCAGGATACCGCCGATGTAGTTCATCGCGAGGTCGCTCATTCCCGCATATCCGTTACCGGCGAAAAGCGGTTTGTCCTTCTTCCATATCGACTGGTGAACGTGCATACCGGAGCCGTTGTCTTCGAAAAGAGGCTTGGGCATGAACGTGACCGTACGTCCGTACTTTTTCGCTACGTTTTTGAGAACATACTTATACCACATCATCTGGTCCCCCATCAGAACGATTGGGGAGAACCTCATGTCGATTTCGCACTGGCCGGCAGTGGCCACTTCGTGATGGTGGGCTTCGATCTCTATTCCGAGCTGCTCGAGCACTTTCACCATTTCCGAGCGCATATCCTGGAACGTGTCAGTCGGCGGTGTAGGGAAATACCCTTCTTTATGCCTCGGCTTGTAGCCCAGGTTCGGGTTCTCGTCCCTGCCGGAGTTCCATATGCCCTCGATCGAGTCCACGAAATAGTAACCCGTGTTCGAGGTCTGGTCGTATCTTACGTCGTCGAAAATAAAGAACTCGAGCTCCGGTCCGAAAAACGCGGTATCCCCGATGCCGGTGCTCTTGAGATAGGCCGCGGCCTTCTTCGCTATGTTGCGGGGGTCGCGTGAATAGGGCTCGCGCGTGATCGGGTCCACTATGTCGCAGATTATCGCCAGGGTCGGGTGAGACATAAAAGGGTCGATTTTGGCTGTCTCCGGGTCGGGTATAACAAGCATGTCGCTCGCGTGGATCGACTGCCATCCCCTGATGCTCGATCCGTCGAATCCAAGACCTTCTTCAAATGTGCCGAGCTCGAACACGTGTGCGGGGACGCTGAAATGCTGCCACATCCCCACGAAATCGAGAAAGCGAAGGTCTATGAATTCTATGCTGTTATCTTTAATTATTTTTAATACATCAGAGGGCTTTTTGGGAAACATCGCCTCTGGTCCTCCTTTGCTTTTAGACTTTATTGCTGTGGGCATACTTTTACGGCTCCTCCTGTGGTTTAAAATTCGAAGAATTATAAGGCATCCTCGCCCCTCTCGCCAGTCCTTATCCTGATGACTTCTTCCATCGGGATAATGAATATCTTTCCGTCGCCGATTTTACCTGTTTTCGCGCTGTCCATTATCGCATCGATGACCTTGGTTACCATGTCATCGGATACGACGATCTCCAGCTTGATTTTTGGCAGGAAATCTATGACGTATTCGGCCCCTCTGTAGAGTTCGGTGTGCCCTTTCTGTCTTCCGAAGCCTTTTACTTCGGTAACGGTCAGGCCCTGGACACCTATTTCCTTAAGGGCTTCTTTTACATCGTCCAGCTTGAAAGGCTTAATGATGGCTTCTACTTTTTTCATGGGATTTTCCTCCTTCCCATTCAATGATTGCAAACAACATACCACTTATCTAAAAGCTTTTCAATCAATAATAAAAGGGGTTTATACTAAGCGTCTCCCATTATAAGTGCCTAAAACTTAAGCAAAGCATTCTAAAAATTAAACATTCCGCGATCGGGTTCGAAGCCCTCCCCGGTCGGCGCATCTAAATTAACGGCCTGTCCTGAAAATAGATGTCCGCCCTTAAATCCGAGTATTGCATATGTTAGGGATTAAGCCGGACGCTCGTCTGTGCGGAACGGAATGCCCATAATCTGTGAATGGAGATATTTGCGCGCCGCGGGATCCCGTGGACACGGGGTTCTGATCGGGCGCATCGGCTATTGGCCCAACTGCGCATAGTTTTCATATTATTGACGTTTTTTGTCAGATTCCCCTGTGTTTACACGAGGGGGTTACAGAAAATATAATCTAATAATATTAGTTGGTTATACGCCATTGCCGGATTTTTGCGCAGTGGCATGATTATTGCTCACTTTAATTTTATGAGAATGGATCTGGCAAAATTGCTGGTCAGGGAAGGTCTGGTCAGCGTCGAGCAGATAAGGGAATCCATAGAATACCGCGAGGGATCCGGAACCGGTCTCGGGGAATCGCTTGCCGCTCTCGGCTATATTACGGAGCCGCGGCTGGTCGAGTTCCTGAGCAGGCATTACGGGGTACCGTCAATGGACATCGACACATGCGAGACTGATGATAGCGTGCTCAGGCTAATTCCCAGGGAAACGGCGCTCGAGAATTTCCTGGTTCCCATAGGTGTCGAAGGCACTGATTTGACTATAGCTGTCTCCGACCCGTCGAATATTCTAATGTTAGACGACCTCGGTTTTATCACGGGTAAGAATATCAAGCCCGTTGTCGCCTCCGAGAGGTCAATCAGGAATAAATTAAACACATACTATGGAAAGAATGATGCCTCCCGGGCCGCGTTGCATGAAGAAGGGTCCGGAGAGCCCGGGATTGAGGTACACGATGTAAATACGGAGCTTCATAAAAAGAACGAAGAGGATTTTGTTTTCGACTTTACGGACGGAAACGAAAGACGTGATGAAATTCTCTCAGCCGAATCCGGCGACGGGCCGGATTTAAATGAAACGGATATCGATACGAGCCGCGAGATGAGCGTGAGCGCCGCTCAAGATAGTGATCCGGGGCCAGAAGACTCCGCTCCTCAGGACGGGAATGGAATCCTGATTCACGGCGTGGCCGAAGACGCTGACGATAATGAGCTCGGCGCGGCATCCGCGGCCGGCCGGGACACTGAGCCGGGAGCGTATGATACGGACACGCAATCAAATGAATCTTACGAAGAAAAGGCCGGTGAGACGGTTTCTTCCGAACGGATCACGGATACGGCATTTGAAACCCCTCATGAATTAGACTCCCCTGCGAACGGGGACGGTTATTCCCCTCCGGAGGAAGAAACCTCCGGGACAGCGCCTGTAATAAACGGCCCCGTTTCACCGGGGCGGGATGAAAAGACGCATGAAGAAAGAGGGTCGGTTCTCATAGTGGACTTCAGTCCGACGGTCAGGAAGATAATGAGAATTAGTCTTGAACGTGCCGGATATAAAGTAGTTTCGGCGGGTGACGGCATGCAGGCCCTCGCCAGCATCAACGAATCGATCCCCGATCTAATTTTCGTCGACCTGAAGCTTCCCCACATGGACGGTTATCAGCTCTGCAAGGTCATCAAGAGCCACGGTCTCACGAAGGAAGTCCCTGTTGTCATGCTGTCGGGGAAGGTCGGTGTCCTCGATAAAATGAAGATAAAGATGGCCGGGGCGAGCGACGTTATAACCAAGCCTTTCGGATCGGACGCTCTGGTCGGGGCTCTGGAGAAGTACGCTAAATAAAGGCATCTGTCATAATCTGCTGTAGAATTTTGTCGTATCGGGATGAGCGAATATGGTACGTAAATTTTTCGTTGTCGACAGGGAAGGGGATAACAAGGACTACGGGCAGGTCTTCGAGCCCGTTTCCGAACAGGTGTCCGATGACGAGGTCAGGCTCGAAACCGGTCTCTTGCTGCTGCTTTCGGAGCTCGCGCTCCTGATGGAGGAGTTAAGAGAGGTAAAGGACAAGGAGCCCGTCGAGTCTCTTCGAATCCTGTCCGACACCGTGAACAAGGTCGCGGGCTTTGCCGAACAATCGCTCGGCGGGGCGCTCCGGGAGGGGTTTCTGCTTGAGGCCCTCATTGATGCGTCCGGGTGCTTCTCGCATTTGAAGCTCCTTCATGCCGATCATAACAGGCTCTCGGCCCAGACTGCGATCAACCTCTACGGCGGCTGGACGGGTGACGCGAACGGCAAGAATCAAGCCTTCCAGCAGATATCGCTCGGTATGGTCCGTGTGCTGGAATCCTATCTAAATTACATCGCGGAATTTTTCAGCACGCCCTACCTGGCTCGGGAATGGAAGGAAACGCTGGATATATACATAAACGAGCTGAGTGAGTCGGTGAAGAGCGTCGTTTACCGGTAATTCTTTAATCCGCCCAACTGCGGCGCGCGAAACCGTACCGCTTACGGGGCCGCAAGCCCGGCCCGTCTGAATGCCTTCCCGAATAATATTATTCTTACCCGGATTCATTGTGCATACATGATTCCAAATTGCGCAGATCCTTGTTATATTATCACTATCTGAAAACGGTGCACGCCCGGCGTATCACATTCGAAGGAGACCTGTATGCGAAAAGAAAAGAACGTATTCGGCGAAGAGCTCGAGTCATGCTCGGTATTCCCGATGACCGGTTTTTACCGGGACGGCTGCTGCAGGACCGGGCCTCAGGACCTCGGCATGCACGTAGTATGCACCGAGGTCACGGAGGAGTTCCTCGAATTTTCCAAATCCCGGGGCAACGACCTTTCCACGCCAAATCCGGAATTCGAATTCCCGGGCTTGAAACCCGGGGACAGGTGGTGTCTCTGCGCGCTAAGATGGCAGGAAGCGTACGACAGCGGGTTCGCCCCTCCCGTCATACTCGCATCCACACACGAGTCCGTGCTCGAGGTCGTTTCACTCGAGGATCTGAAAAAATACGCGATCGACCTGGCGTGAACGAGGCCCGCTTGAATAATTACACCTTATTTTTTCTCTTCTTCGGGCTCGATATTGTCGATCCTGACCAGGACCCTCCTGGGCTCTATGTTTTCGAGTGAGATGTCCTTCGGGAACTTGAGACTCGATTCCGATATATTCACGGTCTTTATACCTTTCCGCGCCTCCGGAATCTTTAGGAATAGCTCGACCTCCTTCTCGTTGAAGAAGTAAAACGCCCTCCTCGGGCCGAGGAACGTGACTTTCACTGTCTCGGGCTTGATGTCCTCGACCTTCAGCTCCGAAGGCAGCGTCGTATATTTGACCGGGACGTTGTAGGTCCTGTACACGAGCTTCGATTCGTGGACGAATACGAACCAGAGGGCGACAGCCATGAATATGGCGATCGCTTTTTCCCTGTAGTTCTTCGTAAAGAACGTAAACCAGTGCCTTCTTTTTTTTATAGGGTTGACTTCGCTGTAGAATTTTTCGAGGACCAGGCTCAGCTGCTCGCTGCCGATCTCTCTCAGCTCCCCGTTCCTTGCGACGGATATAGTCCCCTTCTCTTCCGATACCACGAGGCACAGCGCGTCGCACTGCTCCGACAGCCCCAGAGCGGCCGCGTGTCTCGTGCCCCTGTTCATAAGCATTGCGAAGTTCTTCGATAGCGGCAGGTGGCATGAAAATTTAACTACGTTCCCGTTATCTATGATGATGGCCCCGTCATGCCCTATCGAGTGCGGGTCGAGCAGGCTCTTGAGTAAGGGCTCGCTCAATTTTCCGTTCAGCGTCTTTCCGCCTTCGATCGAGCTCTCTATGGTGGTTTTTCCCGGAAGGATTATAAGCGCCCCGATCCTCTCCTTGGCCAGGTCCGTAATTGTATTTACCAGCACGTCGATCTCTTCACGGGACGAGCCGCGGGATTTTTCGAGAGCGAGCTGAGGGTTCAGGCTCCAGAGCGCGATCTGCTCGAGGAACTGCCTTATCTCCTCCTGGAATATGATTATGAGAGCGATGAATATTACCGCGAAAAAGGTCTGGAGCACCGAGGTCGTCAGCACCAGATTGAACTGGCGCGCCAGGAGATAGACCAGGCTGATTATTATCACTCCGGTGAGCACGAAACGCGCCTTGGTCCTATTGAACAACACTAGGAGCGCGTAGATGAGGAGGGACATAAACGCGATATCGAACAGGCCGGGTATGCCTATTTCTCTTATTATATCGGTCGCAAATTGGATGGGATTCAATTACTGTAGCCCTTTAGTTTAGTTTTGTAAGTATATCAGAAGAGTCCCCGGTCTTACAGTTTTTTGTATGGGAAAGGCCCGCTCCGCCGCTCTCTATATCGATATATTATTGAATTCTAATCAGAATTTATCGGATTTTCGAGACTAAAACGACCCTCAGGTCCATGACGTTCGTGTTCGTAGGTCCGGTCATCAGGAGATCGCCGAGGGGCTTAAAAAAGTTGTAGGAGTCGTTTTCGCCGAGATGCCTGTTCGTGTCGAGACCGAGCTTACGCGCCCTTTCTATCGTAGTCCCGTCCGCTATAGCCCCTGCCGCGTCAGTAGGGCCGTCCGTGCCGTCCGTCCCTCCGCTCATCACGAGGACGTTTTCGAGTCCGTCTATGTCGACCGCAGCTGCGAGCGCGAATTCCTGATTCCTTCCCCCTTTCCCTTTCCCCCTGATCGTGACCGTCGTCTCCCCGCCCGATACTATGCACGCAGGCGCGTCTACGGGGTTCCCCGACGAGACGACCTCCCTCGCTATCGCCGCATGCAGCTTCGCGGCCCCCGCCGTTTCTCCCCCGATGGAAGTGGAGAGTATGAGGGAATTATATCCGAGCTCGGAGGCTCTCTCTTTTGCCGCTCGGGCCGCGGCGATATTGCTCCCCACTATCACGTTCTCTGTCCGTTCGAACGCCGGGTCCCCCGGCTTCGGCGTCTCCTCCGCCTCACCCTTCTCACCCCTTTCTATGTAGTTAACGAGCCCGGCTGACAGCTTCCCTTCGAGTCCGTACTTCCCGATGATTTCCAGGCAGTCCCCGAACGTGCTCCTGTCGGGCACTGTCGGTCCCGATGCGATCGAGTCGAGGTCGTCCCCTGAAACGTCCGAGAGTATGAGGGAGATGAGCGTCGAAGGGCAGGCGAGCCTCGCGAGCCTCCCGCCTTTGACCCGTGATACGTGCTTTCTGAGAACATTTATCTCGTGTATCGTCGCCCCGCACTCGAGGAGACTCTGTGTGAGATTCTGTTTATCCTCGAGCGTAAGCCCTTCTGCGGGCAGCGGAAGGAGGGCCGACCCTCCGCCCGAAATAAGGAATACCACGAGGTCGCGTTCTCCGGTTATTCCGAGGAGCGCAGCGATCTCTCTTGCGCCTTCAAGGCCCGCCTCATCGGGCAGCGGATGGGCTGCTTCGTTTATTTTTACCTTTTTTAGGGCTGCCGTATGCCCGTATTTTACGTTTATTATACCCGCCGTGATCCGGTCCCCGAGTATATCCTCGACCGCTCTGGCCATGGGGGCGGCCGCTTTCCCCATACCTATGACGTAGATATTTTCAAACCTCGAAAGCGCATACCTGCTGCCGTTTACCTGGAGGACGCCGTTTTTGAGCATCAGGTGTCTTTTGACGGCGTTTTCAGGATCGACCGCCTTTAAGCCGGCCTCGAAAATCGAAACCGCATCCTTCCTGAGCCTTTCCCTGTTCATGGCCTCAAATTATAACGAGAGAGCGACGGAGTAACAACAAACCGCGGCCCCTCTACCGATGTTTCTATTTTTCTCCGCCCTGAACCCTCCCGGTTTATAATCCGTAAAATCACGGGTAGATTCATTTCATGGGATTTATGCCGGTCAGCACCATGAATAGAGCCTTTCAAGCGCTCATAATACTACCCCTCCTTACGCTCGTTCTTTATACAGGCTTTGCCCGCGGGGCTGACGGCACGGACGGTTCCCCTCAGGTTTCGTGTCCCGACAGCTGTGATAACTCCCGGAAGAACTGCGAGCTCTCCTGCTCCCAAATCGTGGGCGGAGGGGTCGAGAGCGGAAAAAAAAGGGAGTGCTATGAAGCGTGCGCGAATGAGGAGGTCGGATGCGACGAGAGGTGTCTCAATCCGACGCCCCGTCCCACGCTCAAGCCCGAGTCATACAGCGACGAAACGTGCGCCGGGGCGTGCGAGTTCAGGAGGAGGGACTGCGTACAGGCATGCACCAGGCATATCGGCGGCGGCGCGGCGAGCGTAGAAAGGGCGAATTGCGAAACGTCCTGCGGGGAAGCTCTCGATAAATGCAATAACCTGTGTGCGAACCCGGCCCCCCTGCCTTCGTTCGACCCTGAAGTTTTCGAGAATAACCCCTGCTCGGGGACGTGCGCGGAGAAGCTCGGGGAGTGCGAAGGGAACTGCTCTATGTTCTCCCAGGAAGGGCAGAACGGCGGGAAGCGCGGCGAGTGTATGAGGGGATGTAAGGACGTCGAGTATAATTGCCTGTCGTCCTGCCCGCGTTAAGCGGTCATTTAATAAATTTGTGTCCGATTGTTTTTCCTACCGGGTAGTTTCATCGATTCATGGTCCTGAGCAGGCTCATCTGCGGCAGGCCTGTAGATGTTAAATAATTCGTGGCCGGAATTTTCTAATTTTCTTGTCATGTAGAACCATGTCCTGAACTCGTTTCAGGATCATTTCAGCATCTCGTCTTTATCTTTCCCGGCATTCACAGAATCGTCGGCACACAATGTGTGCTCATATCCGATTCTTCCGAATCTCCTCTGCCTAACCTGCAAGTGAACCCCACCCGTTCGCCCTGAGCTTGTCGAAGGGTGATTCTTCCCGACATTACAGAATTTGCGTTAAGAAAATAGATTGTTAACGCGTGATAAATGTTTTACGGGACGATTCCGAGCAAGAGAGGAATCGGACGCCCTTGCCTAATTGCAATTATGTCACAAGTCTTGCATCTCTGTAAACCACGACACAAATTGGGGTGGAATTAAAACATTTTAGCGTTAACATGAGATTTTTAGCAAATTATGTTCAGTCTTTTCATGGAACACACTACGTGTGTG
>DATIET010000237.1:0-2537 GCA_035455615.1 Thermodesulfobacteriota bacterium | reverse complement strand
CTGGCATGACGGGGAAGCGAAAAATGCAAAAGACGGTTTCGTGAACCTACCCGGGGAAGAGCGCGAAAAGCTCATAAAATTTTTACAATCACTTTAAGGAAGATGAAATGAAAAAATACAACTTACTTCTACGCACGCTATGCATAAGTTTGACGGTCTTATTCCTGACGAAGACCGCTTATCCTCAAGCCGCGCCCGGCAAGGACGATGTTCAGGAATTAAAAGAGATGATCCTGGAGCTGAAAAAAGAAAACGCGGAACGGATTCAGGAGCTCGAGGAGCTCAAGAAAGAGAACGCCAAAAAGATACAGTCCCTTGAAAAACGCATAGACGATCTCACGGCAGAGCGGCCTAAGACCGCAGCGCCTGTCGGGGAGGAGAAAGAGGCAGAGAAGGAGGAGAAATACACAGCCGAGGATGATGAAAGAGATATAGACGAAGAAGATTTTCTCGAGAGGATAAACGCCGGCGATAAGCCGTATAAAAAACTCGTTGAAGAAGGACCGTTCAAGCTTACATGGGAAGGTTACGCGGACATCCTCTTCTCCTGGTACGGCTACGGCCCGGATCAGACGCGCCCCGGCGGCTCAGGCTCTGATAACAGGCTTGAGTTCGATTTGACACGGTTCGTGCTGGAGCTCGAAGGGGAAATGTTCGCCGGGCTGGGGTTCGAAGCGGAGATAGAATTCGAGCACGGAGGCACAGGGTCAGCATTCGAAATTGAGTATGAGGAATTCGGAGAATTCGAGCAGGAAGTCGAGAAGGGCGGCGAGGTATATATAGAGGAGCTCTACCTATACAAAAAATTCGGCGATTGGGCAAAGCTTAAAGCCGGGCGGTTTTACCTCGCGTTCGGCTTGATGTCGTTCCTGAGCAAGCCGACTGACTATCTCGCGGCCCGCAGACCGGAGTCCGAAACGAACGTCATACCGGCAGTATGGGACGAGATGGGTGCGAGCTTCGAGTATTACGTCAACGACAACTGGGACCTGACCTTCCAGGTGGTAAACGGACTCGACTCAACCGGATTCGGCTCGCTCAACTGGGTGACGGAAGGCCATCAGGGTAAATTCGAGACGATAAAAGCAACGGGCCTCGCGCTTGTCGGCAGAATTGATTTCAAGCTTCCCAACTACGGCCTTCTTATCGGTACGTCCGCATATTACGGGATCGACACGTCGGCCAACAGGCCCAAGGACGACCTGCCGGATGTGGACGCTCCGTTATTGCTCCTGGACGCGCACGTGATATTCGAGCACGGCAGGTGGCGGGGGAGCGGAGACGTGATATGGGGACACCTGTGGGAGGCGGAAGAAATATCCGAAAGGAATGCGAGGTTATCCAACAATCTGGACGTACCCAGAACGGCCGTCTCGGACAACGCGTTTTCGTCCTGGGGCGAGATCGGATACAACATAAATACCTACGTCGGTCTGGATCATCTGCACAGGCTCGAACCGTTCGTCAGGGTCGATTATTACGACACCTTCTTCAACCCGCGGGATGCATTATTCGACAATCCGCGCTACGAGAGAACTGTATTTACGGGCGGGGTGTCATACACATTCGTCAATTCGATATTCGTCAAGCTCGATTACGTATACCGGATGCTGGGGCTCGTCCGACTTCGGCAGCGAGAGCGGCATAGACCTCGCGTTCGGATGGGTGTACTGACCGGTGGGTGAAAACCACTTTTTGCGACCCGGCTGAGAGTTTCAAAATAATTAGTTCTTCTGAGATGACTTTTTTATGAGCTGTAGCGCGGAGCGTGTAATTTTTATGGTTTCATTCAGGCTGCCTAATGACTGAATACGGAGCTTCTGTGCTGAGCGAGGGTCATTCTCCTTCTCGGCGAGGGCCGCGAGCTGCTCCGCTTCTTGAAGATGACTCTGAGCCTGTTCCATCATTTTCCTGATCTCCTGAAGCAGGCCCTTATTATCGGCCTCGGCTTTGTCGAACCCTATATGAATCGATTCGAAGACTAAAGAAATCGGTACAAGGTTAAAAGGGCAAAAAGGTGAAGGCGGAAATAGACAGCGCTGGAGACGTGATTTCAGTATCGCCATCTCCTTTAAATCACGCAGCATGAAAGGCAGGAGCTCGATGAGGGCGGGTGTACGCCTCCATACCTCGAGTCCGCTTACAATATTCAGGACACCCGCATACAGGTGTCCTCGCTCACTCCCGAGAGCCGTTACCGCGTCATTTCCCATAACACCGAATCCAGGCTCATTTGATTTTTCCCAGAGCCCGTCACCCTCGGAGAAGATAACGTCCGCGCCCATCAGCTCACCCGGCAGGCTCGGCGTCCTCGTACCTACGTAAATTCTATCGCCGGTCGCGGCCATCGACCCGTACCTTACAGGGGCAAGCAGCGGCGGGAGAGCGAACTCCGAGCAATCGGCATAAAGCGGACACGGAGTCACATCCTCCAATTCACTGCCGTTAGTCCTATAGACCACCGCAGGGGCTCCATGTCCTGCAGTGCCCATATATAACATAAAATCGAATTCAGCCATTGCAGAGATCCAAGTCAG
>DATIET010000236.1:0-16529 GCA_035455615.1 Thermodesulfobacteriota bacterium | reverse complement strand
TGGGTATGGGCCGCACGCACGACGACCTCGCGCTTGCGGGACAAATGATAAAGAGGAAGGTCAGGGTGAATGCGGCTTCATTCATAGCCGCCTCGATCAAGCTGTTCAAGGATACGTTCGGAAGAGACGCGGAAGGCTTCTTATCGTCAAGCCAGTGGGAGAGCGGACTGAGGATAACTCCCGATGCGGGACCTTCGCCCGAAGAATTCGTTAAACGATTCAAATCTGCTTACGGAAAGGAGCCGGATTACCTGGCCGCGCAGGGGTACAACATCGGGTTGATAGTCAATAAGTGTATCGAGGATGCGGGCACGCTCGATGATAAGACACTAAGGGAAAAAGCGCGGGGCGCCGGGTTCAAAACTTTCTACGGATTATTCGGGACCGACCGGAAAGGATTCCAGACGGGCCATGAGATGGTCGTCGTGCAGTGGCAGGGCGGCAGAAAGGTCATCGTCCGTCCCGAGCGTTGTTCGGAAGCTCCGTTTATCTATCCCATGCGGCCTGCCTATTGAAAAATTTCACGGGCCGTCGGCTCAGGCGACAGTTAGATAAAAAAACGTCGGAAGATAGATTATGTGCTGTACACTTACCTTATGAATGAGATGCATGAGAAGATATCCGCTGCGCAGGATATCATAGAGAATTGTTCCTCGCTCACCGTTCTCACGGGCGCGGGGATTTCCGCTGAGAGCAGTGTCCCGACGTTCAGGGGCAAGGAGGGGCTATGGAGGAATTTCAGGTCCGAGGACCTTGCGACCGCCGAAGCGTTCTGGAACAACCCGAAGCTCGTATGGGAATGGTATGACTGGAGAAGGAGCGCCGCAAAGGACGCGAAACCTAACCCGGGGCATTTTGCCCTTGCGGAGCTTGAAGATCAGAAGAATAAATTCACTCTGATCACGCAGAATATAGACGGGCTTCATCAGATGGCGGGCAGCAGGAACATCATAGAGATGCACGGCAATATCTGGCAGGTAAGGTGTACGAAATGCGGGGACGTTCAGCAGAACCACAAGGTCCCGCTCGATGAGATACCGCCCAGATGCGGTCTTTGTAATGAGATCGGGAGGCCAAACGTGGTATGGTTCGGGGAGATCATTCCCATGCAGGTGATAGACCGCTCGCTTAAAGCCATAGAGGAGTGCGAGGTGATGCTCATTATAGGCACCTCGGGGATCGTGGAGCCCGCGGCGTCGATGGGTCTGGTCGCGAAGCAGACAGGTAAGACCGTTATCGAGATAAACCTCGAGTACACGCCCAACTCTCCGCTCTTCGACCTGACTATACTCGGAAAATCCGGAGAAATACTCCCCCTTCTATTCTCGTCCCGTAAGGTATACAGTTGATGTTAATTCGTGCTATTCTGCGGTTCCGCCGCGAGTCTTGACGCCAGTTTGACTGCGGCGATCATGCTCGACGGGTCGGCAACCCCTTTCCAGGCGATATTGAAAGCGGTCCCGTGATCGGGGGAAGTCCTTATTATGGGCAGTCCGAGCGTCATGTTTACTCCCACGTTGAAAGAGACCATCTTGAACGGGATCAGTCCCTGGTCGTGATACATCGCCACTACGGCATCCCACTTCCCTTTGTTGGCGTAGTAAAAGAGGGTGTCAGCCGGGAGTGGGCCTGTAACGCCGACCCCGAGCTTTCTGGCTTCAGCCACCGCGGGCGCTATATGGACGATCTCTTCATCGCCGAAGGCCCCCGACTCCCCGGCGTGGGGGTTCAGGCCGCAGACAACGAGCTTGGGATCTTTTATCTTGAATTGATCGACGAGCGTGCGGTGCGTAATATTTAGTACCGAAAGCACGCTTTCTTTTGTGATGAGCTTCGGGACTTCCCTGAGCGCGGTATGAATGGTAACGAGTACGACCCTGAAGTTCCCGCCTTCGAACATCATCACTGCGTCCTTAGCGCCCGTAAGATCTTTCAGCATCTCCGTGTGCCCCGGGAATTTCGATCCCGCAAGGTGTGTGGACTCCTTGCTGATCGGCGCCGTAACTATCCCATCTACCACGCCCGAGACCGCGGCCTTCACCGCCTCCCGGATGTAAGCGAGACTCGCCCCTCCCGCTTTCCTGTCCACCCTGCATGGCCTGAGGTCGCCCGTCCCGAATTCGAACGGATCGAATATCCGGCAGTTCAATTTCATGCCCGTGAGAGCGGCCGCGGATTCCAGAACCTGACGGCTACCGTATATCACAGGCGAGCAGACGTCCGATACCTCTGCCGCATTTACGGCTTTTACGACTATCTCCGGGCTTATCCCGTTCGGGTCGCCCATTGTGATTCCGATTGCAGGCTTATCGCTCATACCGGGACTAGTTTAAACGGGGGATTCCGTTATGTATAGAAAATTATTGACACGGACGTTTACCGTTCGAACCTGAAGAGCCTCTCCGCATTCTCGGAAGTCATCTCCGCGATCTCCTCGGGCGTTACGCCTCTCGTGTCGGCGATCGTCTCCGCGACATATTTCACGAAGGAGGGCTCGTTCGTTTTCCCCCTCAGCGGCACGGGCGCGAGGTAAGGGGAGTCGGTTTCGATCAGAAGCCTGTCTCCGGGGATTTTCTTAGCCGCATCCCTTATCTCTTCCGATTTCTTGAACGTTGCTATCCCGGAGAATGAAATATAGAACCCCAGGTCGAGGTATTTACTGGCTGTCTCGTAATTCCCCGTAAAACAGTGGATCACTCCGGTCCTCTCCGACACTTTCTCGGTCCTGAGTATGTTCATCAGATCGGGGTCGGCGTCCCTGACATGGATTACGAGAGGGAGACCGGCGCGGTATGCGATGCCGATATGCGCGGTAAGGGAGATTATCTGTGCGTCCTTTTCGGAGTTCAGATAGTGATAGTCGAGTCCCGTCTCACCCACGGCCACGACCTTGTCCGCGCCCGCCAGCGTCTCGATCTCTTTGAGAGTGCTCCGGTCGGCGGTCTTTGCCGCGTGGGGGTGGATACCCACCGCGGCGAATACGTTTTCGTATATATCGGAGATCGATACCGTATCGCGGGAGGACGCCAGGTCCGATGATATGGCTATGATTTTCTCTATCCCGTTTTCCCGCGCCCTCGCGAGTGTGCCCGGAAGATCGTCGAGTGAATCCAGATGGGCATGGGTATCGATGAGCATTACTTCTTGGTCTTGTCCTTTATGAGAGTCAGGGCGTGTAGCGTGGAGTCGGTTTTGCGGCCTAAT
Source organism: Thermodesulfobacteriota bacterium (assembly GCA_035455615.1). GTDB lineage: Bacteria > Desulfobacterota_D > UBA1144 > Nemesobacterales > UBA2774 > 2-12-FULL-53-21. Next base: position 13,325 of record DATIET010000236.1, on the reverse strand, counting down.
TTCATTTGCTCGCCCTTCTCTTTGAGCAGGTCGGTCAATTCGTTCAAAAATTGATTAACGTCTTTAAACGACCTGTATACCGATGCGAACCTCACGTAAGCCACTTCGTCTATCTCGTAGAGTTTGTTTATTACCCTTTCGCCTATCTCGCTGCTTTCTACTTCCCTGTCTCCCCTTTCCTGAATCTCCCTCTCCAGGTCGGAAACGAAGTTCTCGATGACCTCCATACTTATGGGGCGTTTCTCGCACGCCTTGATCATACCGGAGATTATCTTGCTGCGGTCGAAAGGTTCCCTTACCCCGCCTTTCTTGATTACTAGGAGCTCCATTTCCTCGACCCTTTCATACGTCGTGAACCGGCTTTTGCAGCTAAGACACTCCCGGCGTCTCCTGATCGACGTGTCTTCCTTGGCGAGACGCGAGTCTATAACTTTGCTTTCGAGGCTTGAACAGAATGGGCATTTCATCTAAATGAGCCTGTGTCTATAAACGGGGAATTGACTGCAAAGACCCCGGACGTCGTCCTTTATCCTCGACAGCACTTTCTCGCTGCCCGGGTTGTTTAATGCCTCTTTTATGAAATCTGCTATTATTTCTATCTCTTTTTCTTTCATTCCTCTCGTCGTGACGGCGGGTGTCCCTATCCTGATCCCGCTCGTTACAGCAGGCGGGCGAGGGTCAAACGGTATGGCGTTCTTGTTCACGGTTATGCCGGCCTGTTCGAGCGTCTCCTCGGCGATCTTTCCGGTGAGCTCGGTCTCTCTCAAGTCTACGAGCACGAGATGGGTATCGGTGCCGCCCGAGACCAGCTTGAGTCCCATACCCGTAAGGCGTTCACCGAGCTTTTTAGAATTCTTGACGATCTGTACCTGATATTCCTTGAAACCGGGCTCGAGCGCTTCTTTAAATGCAACGGCCTTTGCGGCGATAACGTGCATTAAGGGACCCCCCTGCGTGCCCGGGAATACCCTGCTGTTGACCTTCTTTTCCTGAGCCTCCTTCATCATTACCATGCCGCCCCGGGGCCCTCTCAAGGTCTTGTGCGTGGTAGTGGTAACGAAATCGCAGTGGGGTACGGGGTTCGAATAGAGCCCGGCTACTACGAGGCCTGCCGGGTGAGCGATATCCGCCATCAGAAGGGCGCCCGATTCGTCCGCTATTTCCCTGAATTTCGCGAAATCGATGTCCCTCGGATACGCGCTCCATCCGGCGACTATGAGCTTAGGTTTATGCTCGAGGGCAAGCCTCCTTACTTCGCTGTAGTCGATGAGGTTCGTATCCTCGGTGACTCCGTACGGGACGACGTTATAGAGCTTTCCAGAGAAATTTACGGGGCTACCGTGAGTGAGGTGTCCGCCGTGCGCGAGGTTCATCCCGAGGATGGTGTCCCCCGGCTCGAGGCATGAGAAGTAAACGGACATATTGGCCTGAGCGCCCGAGTGGGGCTGTACATTCACCGCATCGCAGCCGAAAAGGGCCTTTGCCCTGTCCCTTGCCAGGTTCTCGGCGATGTCCACGAACTCGCACCCGCCGTAATACCTCTTTCCGGGAAGACCCTCCGCGTACTTGTTCGTCAGCACCGAGCCCAAGGCCTCCAGGACCGCTTCGCTCACGTAATTTTCGGAAGCGATGAGCTCCAGTTTATACTCCTGGCGCTCGACTTCGGACTTGATCGCGCGGTAAATCTCCGGATCGACTATTTCGAGCTTCGACATCTGATACATACCCCCTTAATTCGAGTAAAGCCTATCCAAGATTGGACGAATTGGCAAGCCGGCCGCTCTCCACTGAAGCGGGCGGAAGTCTCAATACCGGCCGACCATGATGGAGTCCCATTTGGCATCAGCGCCATTTTGTAATCGTATATGTAATTAATTAAGCTCAGGCGCGCGGGACCGTCGGATTGCATGTACATGAGTATTTTATTACAATAAAGTTTGGCGCTCAGCGATTCAGAAAATATATGTATATAAATAAAATCCTGACAGGGAAACCGCGAGTGTTTCCCTTCTTGGATTCGGCCGTACGGGGTTTTTATTGTGAAGAGCAAATTGAAACATCACATCGTGCCGGAGATGGGTCAAAAGCCGGCGGCACTCGATCTCATAGAACCTATCAAAGCTGTCCGGGATGATGCGAGTTCCACCGTTCCCTATAATAGCGAGGGTGCAGGCGGCGGGGATTTCTTTTTCGGCCTTTTAGAGGAATCGCCCGATGTTTTTTTCACTCTTACCCCGGAAGGTACTATTACATATATCAACCCTGCGATAGAGTCGCTTACCGGGTGGGAGCGCGATATGTGGATAGGCAGACCGTTTTCCGATCTGCTCGTCAACGATACGGGGGATAACACGGCGCGCAATTACCTCGAATTTGAAAACGGGAGGCAGAGAAGGGTTTTTGAAGCCGGTATCCGTTTAAGAGGAGGCGGCTCCGTAAGCACCAAGGTCTCGGTTTCGCTGCGTACGGAGAGGGGCGGTGTCACGGGCATCGTCGGCTCGCTCAGGGACAACACGGGAAGGAAGCTCTCCGACGAGGCGCACGCGCTCCAGGAGAAACGTATCAGGTCCCTATATGAGATCTCGGCCGAACCCGGCATGGGTATCGAAACACAACTCGTCGAGACACTTAAGACGGGCGCTGACATGTTGTCTATGGAAGTTGCGGGAGTCGGCCGGATTGCCGGTAAGTATTGTACGGTTCTATATTGCTATGATGAGATGGGGAGAGTGACGCAGGGCCTCGAATGCGAGCTTTCAAAGACTTACTGCAAAATTACACTCGCCAACGACGACGTTCTTGCCATAGACCATGTGGGCGGATCCGAGTATCGAAATGAAGAGTTCTATAGGGTCTTCGGGTTCGAGTCTTATATCGGTGTGCCTTTGCGGATTAACGGAAAGGTATTCGGGACGCTTAATTTTGCGAGTCCCCATCCGCGGAAGAAGCCTTTTACAACGGCGGACAAGGATTTTATAAGGCTCATGGGGCGCTGGATCAGCACGATGATAGAGCGTAAACAAGCGGAAGACATGTTAAAGGAGAAAGAGGAGTTATACCGCACGCTCGTCGAGAACGCGCATGACCTCATTCTCGAGATATTGTACGACGGACGGATAATGTACGCCAGCTCCAACCATAAAGAGATATTGGGGTATAAGCAGGATGAACTTTTAGGAAAGAATGTGTTCGAATTGATGCACCCTGAAGACCGCTCGGGAGTTATGTCCGCCTTTATTCAGGGCTTCGGAAGGGGTTCGGCCAGGAGAGTCGTTTACAGGTACAGGCATAAAAACGGAGAGTGGCGCTGGTTCGAAGGCACCGGGAAGCCGTTCAGGACGTCCACGGGGGAGATCAGGGCGATAGTCGATACGCGTGATATCAACGAGCGGAAAAAAACCGAAGAACAGATTCAGGAATCGCTCATGCGGAAGGAGTCTCTCCTGAGGGAGATACACCACAGGGTAAAAAACAACCTCCAGGTCATATCGAGCCTGTTGAGCCTCCAGTCCGATTACGCGAAGGACGAGGAGTCTCTCGCCCTTTTCTATGAGAGTCAGAGCAGGATATCCACTATAGCCTTGATCCACGAAAAGCTCTACCAGTCGAGGAATATAGACGAGATAAAGATGCTCGACTATATTACGGACCTGACCAGAAACCTGCTCAGGGTCTATAAAGATTTAGGGGAAAATGTACATGTCCAAATAAATGCGTACGATATCTCGATAGACGTCGATCAGGCTATACCCTGCGGTCTTATCATCAACGAGCTTTTCTCGAATTGCCTCAAACACGCCTTCCATTCCCGAGACAGTGAAAATCTCACTCGAAGGACCAGGAACAAAGTGTCGGTGGAGATAAATTCGGATTCCGACGGGGTACTCACTCTCTCGGTAAGAGACAACGGAGTCGGGTTCCCCGATAACGTGGACTTCCGGAATACGAATACCCTCGGTCTTCAGCTCGTCTGCACTCTTACGGATCAGCTCAAGGGGACAATAGAGATCCAGAACCGGAACGGGACCATGTTCAATATTGTTTTCCCGATACCGATGAAGAAAAGCGGGGGTAACTAATAAGGACAGCAGAATCAGGTGTTGATCAATACATCAAAGCTCCCGAGGTTTACTTTCGCGGCGAGCCCGTTCTTCCAGCAGATGTCCCTTGCATGTCCCTGCAGTTCTTTTGGCGCCAGGAGAGTAAATTTCACGCCTAGCTCGGAGAGTTCTTTCCATTTAGGGACCCTTTCGTTATTTATCGTCTCCCTTGTCTCCACTTCGACTACCTGCACGACCTGGCCGTAATTTACAAGGACTATGTCCGGGTATTTTCCCTTGTACTCGAAGTTCTTCTCTTCACCGGGGTTGATGCGCACTTCGCTGTAAAGTCTCGAATACTTCTCGTGCACTTTCCTTATGACCCAGTCGTGGAGGAACTGTTCATCCGTTGATCTTGCCATATCTCTCTCCCCACATGAGCTTGGTCTTCAAGATCGTGAAGTAATCTCTGAAAGGGGATTTAATAAGTTTTACGACGGTATCGGATTTCCTGACCTCTATCACGTCCCCGGTCTTGAGCCTGATCCCGATCTGCCCGTCGAGTGTCAGGTAGGTGTCGGGTTCCTGTGTGGTTATTTTTATTTCAACCTTCATCTCGTTAGAAACCACGAGCGGCCTGTTTGTCAGCGTATGGGGACATATCGGCGTAATTATAGTGACCGGCAGGGCGGGGTGGACTATCGGTCCCCCCGCCGAGAGGGAATAAGCTGTGGAACCCGTAGGAGTCGAAAGTATTATGCCGTCAGCCTTATACGTTGTAACGTGTGATCCTTCTATGTAAATTTCGAGGTCTATTATCCGCGCGACGGCTTCTTTATTGATAACCACGTCGTTCAGGACCTCATAGTGCTTCGCGCCTGTTCTCCCTCTCCTGACCGTCGTCCGGAGCATCTGCCGGTCCTCGATTTCATAATCCCCGCTCAGGATCCTCTTCATCATCGGATATATCTCTTCGACTGTAATCTCGGTCAGAAACCCGAGTCCCCCCAGGTTTATTCCCAGAATCGGCGTCCCGTGCTCGCACGCGAGCCTGGCTACGCGGAGGAACGTCCCATCCCCGCCGAAGACGAGTATGATGTCCACGAGCTCCGGGATTTCGGCTGCGGGGACTGATTTCCGGCGGCGGATTTTTTTCCCGATCTCCTGCTCGAAAATAACCTCGACGCCCCTCGCGTTAAACCACTCGCTCAGGTCTTTCGCTATTTCATAGGCTTTGTCTGTATTCGTCTTCCCTATTATTCCGATTCTCAAAATTGCTAACCTCGCGTCAGATACACGGACTTCACTGAATTATAGGCGATATCGACGGATAAATATAGCGCCCCGTATATGGGAATCGAGGAATCAGAGCGCGGCCCGGGTACGGCGGCGCCTGTCCCGGATTTAGAGGGGTTTCTCTCCCGCCTGCATCAAAAGATAAGATTTTATGAATTCGCTCAGGTCGCCGTCAAGAACCGGTTCGACGTTCCCGGTCTCGAATCCGGTCCTGTGGTCCTTGATCATCCTGTACGGATGGAGCACGTAGGAACGTATCTGGCTGCCCCACCCGATCTCCTTTTTCGTTGCATGCATCTCGTCTATCTTTTCCCTCTGTTTCTCTTTCTCGAGCTCGTAGAGCCTCGCTTTCAGGATCTTCATTGCCGTAGCCCGGTTCTGGTGCTGGGAGCGTTCGTTCTGGCAGCTGACGACTATCCCCGACGGCATGTGGGTTATTCTTATCGCGGAATCCGTTTTGTTAACGTGCTGCCCGCCCGCCCCGCTAGCCCGGTAGGTATCCACCCTCAGGTCCTTCTCCTCTATCGCGACCTCTATGCTCTCGTCGATTTCGGGTGATACGAACACCGACGCGAACGAAGTATGTCTCCTCTTATTCGCGTCGAACGGGGATATCCTCACTAACCTGTGGACCCCGCTTTCGCCCTTCAGGTAGCCGAACGCGTAATCGCCCTTCACGAGGAACGTAGCGCTCTTCATGCCGGCTTCGTCCCCTTCCTGATACTCTACAAATTCGGTCGTTAAGCCGTTGAGCTCGGCGTATCTCAGATACATTCGGAGGAGCATCTCTGCCCAGTCCTGGGCTTCGGTGCCTCCTGCCCCCGCGTTTATCGATACGATCGCGTTCCTCTCGTCATCGGGCTCGCCGAGTATCCGTTTGAACTCGAGCGTCTCGACCCGGCTCTTGATTTCCGAGAGCTTCTCCCTCGCCTCCCTCGCTGCCGCCTCGTCCTCCTCCTCGACGGAGAGCTCCTCCAGTACCTCCACGTCCTCGAGGTCGCTCGATAGTCTCTTCAGGCTGTCGAGAGCATTTTTAATACGAGACTGCTCCCTCAGGATTTCCTGCGCCTTCTCCGCGTTGTTCCAGAAACCCTCCTTCCCCGTTATCTCCTCTAATTCCTTAAGGCGTGAATTCTTTCCGGGGAGGTCAAAGAAAGTCTCCCAAGACTACGAGTCTCTTCTTAAGTTCCTGTATTTGTTCTTTATTTTCTCCAAACATGCCGTTCTCCTGTTTTTATTATGTAAATAATATATGGTTTGAGAGTTCAAAAGCAAGGACAGTTGAATTATCCGTAGTTTTGGGTAGATTCTTATGGTTTTAAAGCTGCTTGCATCAGAAGAATTTACTTCGGGACAAGCTGGCAATTTTCAGACCGGCGCCATCGGCCGGCCAAAGGCATTTGCCGGAGGGCCGCGGAGTTCGTCAGTCCGGTTATTCAAATACAGAAAGAAAATCATTACAGAGGAGAATCAGAAAGTGAAAAATTACATATTTACTCCGGGGCCGGTCGCTGTCCCAAGCGAAGTTCTCATAGAGATGGCAAAGCCCATCATGCACCACAGGACGAAGGAATTCGAGGCTATCTTTGCAGAGGTGAGAGAGGGGCTTAAATACATCTACGATACGAAGCAGGAGGTATTTGTCCTCGCCGCCTCCGGGACCGGGGCGATGGAGGCTGCAGTGGTCAATACGCTCTCCCGCGGCGATAAGGTGCTCGTCGTCAACGGCGGCAAGTTCGGCGAGAGGTGGGGCAAGATTTGCAAGGCGTTCGGCCTCGACACGCAGGAGCTAATGGTCGAATGGGGCCATTCGGTGGACCCCGCCGATATCGAAAAAGCGCTCGAGAAGGACCCGTCGATACGCGCCGTTCTGGTACAGGCGAGCGAGACCTCCACGGGCGTAATGCACCCGACGAAGGAAATCGCCGATATTACGAGACATAGAGACGACGTCATTCTGATAGTCGACGGCATCACGGGCGTGGGTGTGTTCCCGCTCCCTTTCGACGAGATCGGCATTGACGTGATGGTAGGGGGCTCACAGAAGGCGTTCATGCTCCCTCCGGGCCTGTCGTTCGCAGCTATGAGCGAAAAGGCCTGGAAGTTCAACAAGACTTCGGACCTCCCGAAATATTATTTCGATTTCAAAGCCGCTCAGAAGAACGCGGAGAAGAACACGACCCCCTATACGCCGGCCGTAACCCTGATTATCGGACTCGCCGCCGTGCTGAGGAGGTTCAGGGAAGAGGGTAGGGAGAGCATGTTCAAACGTCACGCCAGGCTCTCTCTCGCCATGAGGGAAGGGATGAAGGCGATAGGGCTTGATATATACGTGAAGGACGTCCCGAGCCCGGCGCTCACTACGGTGGTCGCCCCTCCGGAAATAGGCTCTTCGAAGGTCATCAAGGCGCTCAGCAGCGAATTCGGCATAACGGTCGCCGACGGTCAGGACCAGGCCAAGGGAGTGATTTTCCGCGTTTCACACATAGGCGATATAGACAAGACGGATACGTTGTTCTTCATTTCGGCCATAGAAAGCGTGCTCCACAAGCTCGGCTACAAGTTCAATTACGGGGCCGGGACGAAAAAGGCGTCCGAAATCCTGTTCGGAGATCAATAGAGGGAGCGTCCTCAAGGGCTGTTAATGTTCTGAGGCGCCCGGCGGCGGTTGAGAAGAATAAAGTTTATCCACCTTTCCGACATTCACATCGGTCTCCTCACGCACGGCAGGCTGAACCCGTCGACGGGGCATAACACCAGGCTCGAAGACATATTGAAATGTCTCGATCATGTACTGGAAACGGCCGCCCGGGAATCCGTCGATCTCATACTCATCGCGGGCGACGTGTTCCACAGGGAGAACCCGCTTCCCGCGGAAGAGATAGAGTTCGCGCGCAGGATCGGAAGGGCAGCCGGTAAAGACGGAACCCGTGTCGTCATGGTGCTCGGGAACCACGATTACTCGTCCTCCGGCATAGGCGCATCCGCCGTGGAAATCTTCCCGGCCCTCGACATCGAGGGCGTGACCATAGCCAGAAAACCCGATGTGATCGAAATAGAAACGAAAAGCGGGTCGGTTCAGGTCGCCTGCCTCCCGTGGGCGGGCAGGGGCGCGCTGCTCTCGAGGGAAGAGTACAAATCCCTTTCCTCTCAGGAGCTCCTGGCGGGGATCGAAAGAAGGCTGATCGCGATAGTCCATAGCCTCGCTGAGAAGACCCGGCCGAAAGACCCCGCGATATTACTAGCGCACGTGGCAGCGCGCGGTGCGAGACTATCCGGTACGGAAACGGACACGCTTACTACATCGAACCCGGTCGTCCCGGTGACGGTGCTCGCGGATCCGGCATTCCAATATGTCGCGCTCGGGCACATACACAGGTTCCAGGACCTGAACGAGGGCGACGCCCCGCCGGTAGTTTATTCGGGAAGCATCGAGAGGATCGATTTCACGGAAGAGAAGGAGAAAAAGGGTTTCGTGATGGGCGAAATCTCGGAGTCGGAAACGGGATGGAAATGCGTCTATCAGTTCAGGGAGACGCCTGCCAGGAGATTTATCACTATCGATCTCGGAGAAATTGACGAGGACCGGAGGAGGCTCCTCATACCCGATGGAGTTTCTCCCGGGGATACGGAGGGAGCGGTAGTCAGGGTCAGGTACGAGGTCGGGGGCCCAGGAGAGGAGGTTGACGAAAAGGAGATAAGGTCGGCGTTCGGGGGCGCTCAGTCGCTCAGGATCGAGCGAGTCTTCTCCAAACCCAAAAAAACGATGAGGCAGTCGGAGCTCTCGAAGAACATGAGCGTGCTCGACGCGCTCGATAAGTATGTGCAATCAAAGCCCGAGCTCAAGAAGATAGGGGCCGAGATGAAATCCTTCGCGGAGAAGCTGATACGGGAGAACGAGTGATCATCCCGCTCATTTTCCGCCCTGAGAGTCTTCGTAACATGTGCTGAACGCGGACCCGCACTCTTTTGTTTCCAGCTGAAGCGTAACGTGGGTAATGTGAAATTTACCCGACAGCTGGTCCTTGATATCGCTTATGAGTTTTTCACTCTTATACATGTCGTCCACGACTAAGTGTGCGCTGAGCGCATCGAATCCCTGAGTGAGCGTCCACGCGTGGAGGTCGTGCACGCCGAGCACGCCCTCGTGGGAGCATATCGAGTTCTGAACGGCCTTGAGATCGACTCCTCGCGGCGTACCTTCGAGCAGTATATGCACCGACTCCTTTAAAATAACCCACGCGCTCCTCAATATAAGGACCGAGACGAGGACGCTTATGATACTGTCCGCATAATACCATCCCGTCAGCAGCATCACCACGCCCGCGACTACGGCGCCCGCGGAACCGAGCGCGTCGCTCATGACGTGATAGAGCGCGCCTTTGATGTTTAGATTTGCGCTCTTATACATGGACAGCATATAGGCCGAGCCTAAATTGAGGGCGAGGCCCACGATTGCCACTACCGTCATCTCCAGGCTTTTTACCTCCTCGGGGACCTTAAACCTTTCGTACGCCTCTATGATAATGACGCCCGAGATGACGAACAGGAGGATACCGTTGATGAGCGCGGCGAGAATCTCGGCCCTGTAAAACCCGTACGTGTTGCTGAGCGTCGGCGGTTTAACGGAGAACCAGAGAGCGAGATACGCCAGGGAGAGCGCGAATACGTCCGTCAGCATATGCGCCGCGTCCGAGAGGAGAGCGAGACTGCCGGTATAGAACCCGGAAGCCGCCTCCACCACCATAAAGGAGGCGGTGAGTATGAGGACGATTACGAGCGTTTTTTTTTCTTTCGTGTTTTTTACGTCGTGAGTGTGTTCGTGACGCTCCATCGGAATAAAAATACATAGACCCGGCCCGTGAGTCAAAGAACTGCTTTGCCCGCGCCGGCTTTAACTTGCCGGGTTCATTGCGGTTTCTTTAAAATGCTTTTCCCTGAGCGGCCCGCTGTCGATCTCCGAGAGCAGGTAGCCTATCTGATACTGGTCGCCCGGGTAAAAATAAAGCTTTATCCCCTGAGGCGTTACGAAATAAAGCCCCTCTTTTCTGGTATCTTCCGGGAGGTCCACTTCGTAGACCGGATAGCCTACCGTGCCCGCTCCGATGTTGACGGGCCGTCTGTCGTCCCTCAGCTTCCTGACGCTTTCTGCGATATCCCAGACCTTTGGAAATATCTGACCTTTGACCGTTAGCTTCATTCCCGACCCCCGTTAAGTCTCGGTCCCGACGGTTCAGGGTTTAGACGGTAACCGATAAGTTTTATATTCTTGATATCTGCACCTTCGTAATCATTCCCACGCATGTAATAATCATATCCAGCTTTTTGTCCCGATCATAGACGTAACGCTCTCCGAGCTTATTCCCGCATTCCGCGCATTCCCCAGCGCCGCCCTCCCTATACCGCACCCCGCATTCCTCGCAATGCGTTGCCTTCTCTTCATACCATGCGAGATGGGAGTAGATGAGCTCGTTCAGACCCCTCTTGCCGAGCGAATCCGCCCACTCGGACAGGTCGCGTATCATTTGTGATCTGAACTTTTCCGGGACTTCTCCCAGGCGTCCGGAATATATCTCTTCTTCGTTCACCAGGATTCTGCAGTAAAATGTGGAAAGCTCTACCATATCCGGCTGTGATTTTATCTGCTCATGGCCTCTGCTCCGAGGACCCTGGATACCGCGATTTGGATCTGGTCCACGGAGAAAGGTTTTTTAATGATATTATAAGCGCCCTCGTCCGTGAGCTCGTCGGGGAGCTGTTCTCCCGGCCTTGAGCTAATAATAACAACAGTTGAGTTAGGGTCTATCATCTTGATTTCCCTAAGGAGCTCGAGGCCGTTCTTATTGGGAATGGAGAAGTCGAGGAACGTAATGTCGAAATGGTTCTTTTTTATAAGCTCTATCGCCTGTTCGCCGCTTTCCGCTGTCATCACGTTATGTCCCGTGCTCGAAAGGCATTCGCTCACGATGTCTCTTATGAACTCCTCGTCGTCGATGATCAGCACGTTCCCCTTTCTCCTGAGCTCGATCACCTTTGCGCTCTGGAATTTCTCTGCTGGTTCGGCTTCCGCGGCTTTCGACACGGTTTGTATGTTCGGGAGGTGAATCGTGAATGTCGTGCCTTTGTTGAGCTCGCTCGAGACTTCGATCCTGCCTCCGTGTCTCTCGATGATCGCGTATATGACCGAAAGGCCCAGGCCCGTACCCGATTTTGATCCTTCGCTCTGTTTTGTCGTGAAGAAGGGCTCGAATATCCTCGACAGATTCTCCGGAGGGATGCCCGCCCCCGTATCCGAGAAGTCGATTCTCACGAAATTACCGGCGAGCTTCGTGCTGATGGCTATGGCGCCGCCCTGGGGCATGGCGTGTTTCGAGTTAATTGCAAGATTGAGGAATACCTGCTGTATCTCCCCGAGGTTCATCCTTATGGCCGGCACCTTCTCGTAGCTCCGGAGTATCCTTATGCCTTCCGTCTCGAAGGTGTGTTCTACGAGTCCCAGGGCGTCGTCTATGATGCTCTCTATCTGGGCGACCTGGAATTTTTCTCCTTTTTGTCTCGAGAAGGAAAGGAGCTTATTCACTATCTCGACAGCCCTGTCGGAAGCCTTCTCTATGACCTTCAGGTCTTTCCTGGCGCTTTCGAGGTCCTGCCTCGTAAGCGCGAGGCTCGTATAACCGATAATACCCGAGAGAATGTTGTTGAATTCGTGCGCCACTCCGGCGGCCAGCTGCCCTACGCCCGACATTTTCGCCGAGTGTATCAGCTGCGCTTCGAGTTTCTTCTTTTCCGTTATATCCTCCGTCGCGGCTATCACGCCGAAGATCTCTTTCGTCTCGAAATCTATCAGCGGCGACAGCGTTACTTCGAGAAACTTACTGTCGTGCCTCACTTCGTGTTTCGTCGAATAAGACGGGTCGCTCAATATCTTCGGCACTATGGTGTCAAAATTAATCCCCTGGAATAACGAACTCAGTTTTTCACCCGCGCAGGTCCTGCCGAATATCTCGGAGGTCTTCGGGTTTGCGGTTTCGACGATAAGGTCCCTGTCTGTCGTTATAATGCTCTCGATCGTGCTGTTGAGCGTGTTCTCGAGCTGCCTGTTCCTCTCCTGCACCTTCAGCTCGAGGTTGGTGTTCAATTCCTTGAGGTCGCTCAGCAGGCGGGTGTTCTCCTTGTGGAGTTCGTACCTGTCGGCGGCATGTTCGATTACGCTTCTGAGTTTTCCGTAGTCGAGGGGTTTGATCAAATAGTCGAAGGCTCCGTTCTGAACCGCCTCTACCGCTGTTTCCAGCGAAGCAAACCCGGTCATGAGTATTACCGGTATGTTTGGGTCCTTCTTCTTGATTTCTTCGAGGAGGTCGATGCCGCTCTTTACCGGCATTTTGATGTCCGAGAGCACCACGTCGATGCGAGATGTCCTCAGGTATTCGGTTGCTTTCTCGCAGTTGTTGGCGACTACGACTTCATATCCTTCCTTTGTCAGTATGTCGGATATGATCTTTAATATCAGCTGTTCGTCGTCAACAACCAGCACCCGCTTCTTATTGTCGTTCATCTGCTTCTCCCGCAGTAATATTATAGTTATTTGATGGAAGTTCAATCGTAATAGTTGTGCCTGTTCCTTTCTCGCTCTCGACTATTATCCTGCCTTTGTGTTTTTCTATGATCTTATAGGCTATCGAGAGTCCGAGGCCGGTCCCCATGTCCTTCTTCGTAAAAAACGGATCAAAAATCTTCGAGATGTCTTCCCTGTCTATGCCTACGCCCGTGTCCTTGAAGTGAATGTAAACCTGGTCGTTGTTCCCGCTCGCGAATTCGTCCCACAGAGTGGACGTTTTGATAGAGAAGTCCCCGCCCTTCGGCATCGCCTGCACCGCGTTTAAAATGATATTGATGAATACCTGCCAGAGCTGATTGGGATCCGCCATTATCTGCGGCAGGTCCTCGTCGAGGCTCAGCGTGAGCTTGATATCGTTGTCGGACAGCTGC
>DATIET010000235.1:0-8771 GCA_035455615.1 Thermodesulfobacteriota bacterium | reverse complement strand
GATAAAGATTTGAGTAGACGAGTACAAAAGGGGGGACAATGTCCCCCCTTTTTTATTTAGTTTCCTTATTTTATTATCCCTACTTTGTAAAGAACGAATGCGAGCAAGAGAGCATTCGGACGCCATGACAATAAAGGCATTGAAGGAAATTAACTTCTGGCTGAATGTCACCGAAGTCAAAATAGGGTATGGGAGGATTTTATTTAATCAGTCATCCTGAACTTGTTTCAGGATCTAAAGTCCCCATCCGCCGCTGAGATGTATGTTCGTGCCGTTCACGTACCGCGCCTCGTCGGAGAGTAGGAATAAAGCCGCGTCAACCGCGTCCTTAGTGCTCCCTATGTATCCCGCGGGTATGGTCTTGACCATGTTCTCGAGCTCTTCCATGGGGGCGCTGCCAGAATTGATAAATCCGGGAGAGATCGCGTTCACGGTGATCCCGTGGGACGCCAGGAGACGGGCGAGCGAGCGCGTCAGAATAAGCACGCCGGCCTTCGCTATGTAATGAGCCGTTATCTCTGTCTGGGCGCTCATCTTGTCGGCGTTCGCCATGCCGAAGTTGATTATACGCCCCCATCCGCGCGATTTCATACCCTCCGCGACGGTGCGTGAGAGATAGAAAACCGGATGGAGGTTGTTGTCGAACATCTCGTGCCAGCCTTCGACTGATTCCTTAAGCAGATTTATGCGGTGATAGGGTCCTGCGCAGTTGATGAGCGCGTCTATCCTCCCGAATTCCGCCTCGACCTTCCTCACGAGGTCCACGGCGGACGCGGGGTTCGATACGTCCGATTTATAGTGTATGCCCCTTCCACCCCGCGACTCAATATCCTTCACTGTTTCGGTTGCTTCCTTTTTGCTCTTCCTGTAACAGACGGCGACAGACCACCCTCTATCCGCAAGGGCAAGGGCGATCTCCCTCCCTATCCCCTTCGCCCCTCCTGTTATAAGAGCGACTCTTTCAGGCATTCCGACACTCCCCTGAATATCAAACTAACCAAATAATAGTGCAAAGCGGCCTTTATTGCCATTCCAAAAAACAAGTGGTGTAATTTTACGATTTCTTTCTTACTCCTCTACCTGACCCAATAATGTCATGCTGAACTAGTTTCAGCATCTTGTCTTTTCATTTAATTCCCTCCTTAGGAAAAGAACGAATGCGAGCAAGTGCAATTCCGAACAAGTGAGGAATTGGACGCCCTTCGCCGAATGCAAGAATGTCTATGCTCTTGTGAACACCTGATGAATACAAAACCATTCGGACGCCTTGACGACAAAGGCACCGAAGTAAATTAGCTTCTGGCTGAGTGTTGCTACAGTCCAAACAGGGAAGGGAGGATTTTCTTTTTTCATGAACGAATAGAAACCACCGGAATTCTCCTCACCCGCACATGGGAGGGCGGCCGTTATTCGCCGACACTCGGCTCCCCCATTCGAGTAATTCCTTGCTGCAGTCGTCCCTGTCTATAATCGCCTCAATCAGGCTGAGGCCGTCGTGCGAGATGGCCTTCGTCACAGCTTCGTCAAGCTCACCCTCCGTCCTTACCCTCACGCCGAATCCGTTCCCTTCCCCCGCGTTGAACACGTTGACGAGCCCCGCATAGTCCCAGTTCTTGATGTCGTTGTAGGGGCCGTCGTGTATCTCAACCTCTATCGTGTAGCCGCCGTTGTTGATGAGGAATATTATGGGGTTTAGCCCGTAACGTATCATCGTCGAAAGCTCCTGCACCGTCAGCTGGAACGAGCCGTCGCCGACGAACGTGACGACGCGCTTTCCTTCCGGGCTCCCGAGCGTATAGCCGAGGGTCGCTCCGACCGACCATCCGATCGACCCGTACTGCATCTGTATCTCGAAGCCGCACCCCTCGGGGAGCGTGAGCTTTATGGCGTTAAACCACGAATCCCCCGTCTCGGCGATCACGGTGCTTCCGGGGGTGATGATCTCCTGAACGCGGGAGAATAGCCTCCTCGTCGTTATAGGGGCGTCCTTCTTCAGAGGGGGCTCGGGCGCGAGCTCGACACGTATGCGATTATACGCACCAAGGGAGGCGTCATTGGGCTTTATCTTCCCGGCAAGCGCTTCGAGGAAGTCCGAAAGCGCTATATCGCTGTACGTGACGCCGGGGAGCCTTACGAAATCAGGCCCCGCGTGTATGAGCTTCTCGGGCTTGATGAGCGACGAAAAACCGCACGTCGTATAGTCCGTGAACACGGGCCCCGCGAACAGGTACATGTTGGCCGACTCCACTATCTCCGCAGTGCCGGGGCTGCTCACGGGCCCCCAGTATGTGCCGATATAGCCCGGGTGGTCCTCCGGGACTATGCCCTTCGCTTCGGGCATCGAGGCGACCGCGTAATGTGAAGCGTCCACGAGCTTTCTGAATGCGGCTACGGCGCCGAACGGGCGGAGCTTCGCACCCGCCACGAGCACGGGCTTTGCTGCTGAGCCCAGGAGCTCCGCCGCCATCTCCACAGCCTCTACAAGCGCCTCGGGATGGCTCACCGGGTCTTTGACGAAATACTTCCTTTTAGGTGGGGGGACCTTGAGACCCGCTAGGTTGCACGGTATTTCGAGGTACACGGGCTTCTTCCTGAAGACGCACTCCTCTATCGCCTTGTCTATGAGATAAGGCGCGTCCTCCAGGTGTCTCACTATGACGGACATGACCGTGGTATGGGAAAATATATCCCTCTGATAGCCGTAGTGCACCTCGCCGCGCGTGTGGTGGAGTATCCGGTTCTCCATTTCTGAATTCGTGTTCGGGCCGCCCGAGATTATGAGCACCGACAGGTCTTCGGCGTAAGCCCCGGCTATCGCGTTAAGCGCGCTCAGCCCTCCAACGGAGAAGGTGACCACCTGCGCCGAGACGCCGTTCGCCCTCGCGTACCCGTCTGCGGCGTACCCGGCGTTAAGCTCGTTGCAGCAACTAATCATTTTCAAATCCCCGTTCTTCAGGAGCTCGTCGAGCAATATCAGGTTATAGTCCCCCGGCACTGTGAAGTAATGTCTTACCCCCGCCTCTGCGAGCCTCGATGCTATGTACGATCCTACGGTAACGTGAGTGTCCGCGTTCATATTCTCAATCTCCGATGAATTTTGGTCTCTGAATCTGCAAAACCGGAACACAGCCGTGCTCCGCACAATAAAACATAACACCAAAAGCGGCGAGTCGCTGCGGTCATACGAAATTGCATCGATTGTTGGTTGGACAGAGAAGTTACTGGAGGATCGTATAGGGGCGCAGGTTCTGCGCCCCACATTGTCCGCACGGGCGTAAGAATCCTTTATCAGTTATATTAATCTACATCAATCGAGGGGTACTTATATGGACATCGCTAAGAAAATTGAAGCTCACAGAAGGCTCGTTTCGGGCATTTGCTGCCCGGAGCGCAAGGTCGATCCCGAAAACCTCAAGAGTGTGCTCAACCTGGCAATGGAGATAGCCAGGGAGGGGAGGGAAGGAAGGAAGATAGGGACCATGTTTGTAATATCGGACACCGATTCCACACTCATGCGCTCCCGACCCATGATACTGGACCCGCTCTACGGCCACCCAGACGCCTTGAAGCGTGTAGACGATCCGGGCATGCGCGAGACCGTGAAGGAGCTCGCACAGCTTGACGGTGCGTTCATAGTGACTGACGGAGGCGTAGTGCTCTCGGCCTGCCGCTACATAGACGCCACGTCGGAAGGGCTCGACCTCCCGCTCGGCCTCGGGAGCAGACACATGGCCGCTGCGTCCATAACGAGGACGACGAACGCCGTAGCTGTGGTCGTCTCCGAGAGCTCGATGGTGCGGGTGTTCGACAACGGCGCCATTGTCGGCGAGATAATCCCCGAGCTCTGGATGCTGAGGCAGTACGGCGCTCAGTTCAACGAACAGCTTGTAAGCGAAGCGATCACCGAAAAAGAGGTCATCGCCCGCAACTGACTGCACGAATAATGAAAATTATCAACATAGCGGACATACACGGGAACCTGACGCCTATTGACGGCCTGGGCGCAGTCCTCTGCCCGGCGGATCTCGTCATCATCGCAGGCGACCTCACCCATTTCGGGGACGGCAGGGACGCGGAAGACGTGATATCCGCGGTCGCGAAATACAATAGAAACATACTCGCCGTAACCGGGAACTGCGACACGAAAGAGGTGGACGATTACATCTCGGCAAAGGGCCTGAACATCCACGGGAGGACAGTAGATATCAAGGGACTCTCCATCACCGGGGCAGGGGGCTCGCTCCCGTGCCCGAGCCCGACCCCGAACGTGTTCACGGAGGAGGAGTACGCGGAGATATTCGAGGGTTCGCTCGACGGTTCTGTTGACGGAGCGCCCCGGATACTCGTCTCTCACCAGCCGCCTTACGGTACGCTCAACGACAGGCTCGCAAGCGGGGCCCATGTGGGCAGCAGGACAGTGAGGGAGTTCATAGAGCGCCATAAGCCCCTCGTTTGCTTCACGGGGCACATTCACGAGGCCCCCGGTATAGACACGATAGGAGAGACCAGGATAGTCAATCCGGGCCCCCTCGGAACCCGCTCGTACGCCTATCTCGACATTACCGATAAAATAAATACACTCGAAATAAGGAAGTTCTGAATACAATTGAATAGGTCGAATACTATAAATACAAATCCTCCCTGCCCCTCCTTTTCCAAAGGAGGGAATAAAAAAGACTAAAATTATTTTCCCCCTTAGAAAAAGGGGAACAGTTCCGAACGTGTGAGGAATTGGTCGGAGTTGATTAAAAGCAAAGAAGTCCCATAATCGATGTGACATGGTATTTGAAACCAGATTAAGAGGGATTTAAAAATGAGAGAAATAAGAACGTCATCCCAATTTGCCTATTTATCTATAACCAAGGATAGTTATCATATATTACTAAACTATTACATTAGATATATTTTCCACATCTCCACCCTGATTCTTTTCCTTACGGGCGCTCATGGCTCCCATGCACAGGAGCAGAAATACCACCCTCTCGAGAGTTATACGGTCAAATACAGGATTGAAGGGAACAGCACGGGGGAAAAAACCGAATACTCGGGCGACTGGGGAAGGACGCTCTGCTGGACTGAGGTGGTTCAGGTGAAGAGAGCCGGCGGCACGCCGGTCAGGATAAACGAAAAGGTGATAACCAGGATCACGGGCGGGGAGCAGTGGATTATCAAAATTAACCTCGACGGCAACACTGGGACCAAGGTCAAAAGCCCGGCGTTCCCGGAAATCTACAATCGCATCAAAGGCAAGGACCCCGCGGAGTTTACGAAGGAACTCATCACGAGCTCGGGCTCGAAGCGGGTAGGGGAGAAGACGGCGGGCGGGGAGAAGTGCACCGAGTGGGAGCTCAGCGAAGGGGCCAGGACATGCATTACCGAAGACCTCGTCAGGATCGAATCATCGCTCGTTCTCGGCGATATATCGGTTAAGGAAACCGCGGTCGAGGTCAAACGGAACGTCCCCGAGCCCGAGGGAATTTGCGGGACCGGCGCCGCCGTTATTACGGAAACGGATCTTAAAGAAAAAACGGATGAGGAAATCAAGGTCGAATAGGCACACGCACACAATGTGTGCTGATGCTCGGTCGCTTCCAGCACCTCACCAAATCCGACCATTGAAATTGAAACCGTTCGCCCTGAGCTTGTCGAAGGGCGCTTATCATACTGTTATCGGGAGTCCCTCGATGAACTCACGATAGACTCCGCGCGACAATCTCGCCCATGCCTGTCTTTGCGAGGGAGCGTCGTTTGCGACCGCGGCAATCTCATGAATAAAGATGAGATCCTGAATCAAGCCTGCCCTGAACTTGTTTCAGGGTTCAGCAAGACTAAATGAATTGTATACCCTCACCCAAACCCTCTCCCCTCAAGGGAGAGGGAAGTGAAAGACAAGGACAAAGGCTACCCCTTCTTTTTAATCCCCTCTACCTCGAGCTCTATCTTCACATCGTCACCGACCACGAGTCCTCCCGAGTCGAGCGTCTTGTTCCATGTAATGCCGAAATCCTTCCTGTCTATCTTCGTTTCAGCGGTGAACGCGGTGCGCTCGTTCCCCATAGGGTCCTGAGCCTTGCCGCCGTACTCCGCGTCGAGCTCGACCTGCTTCGTAACGCCGTTTATCGTAAGGTCGCCGACGATGATGAAATCCTCCCCGTCACCCTTCTTCACTTCCTTGCTCTTGAAGGTTATCGTCGGATTTTTGGTGACGTCGAGGAAATCAGGGGACTTAAGGTGGTCATCCCTCTTCTGCTTGTTCGTATTAATGCTCGCCGTGGTGATGGTCGTCTCCACGCTCGATTTGCTTATGTCCGTGTCGTCGAACGTGTAGGACCCTTCTATCAGGTCGAACCTGCCCGTGACGGTACTTATCCCCATGTGCTTCACCTTGAACAATACCTGCGAATGGTCGGGGTCGATCACGTATGCGGCGGCCTCGGCGCGCGATTCGCTAACGTCTGAGAGCCCCATCGACACCACAGCGACAAGTAAGGCCAAAATACTTTTTGCTATTCTCATATTTACTACCTCCTGTTGATGTTATACATCTAATTAAACCTTTTGATGTGCGGGAAGGTTCCCGGATTCAAAAAAATACCACACGGTCTCTCTATTTTCATAATTATTTTAGACAACGCGCCGAATGCCGGGGCGGCCGTTACGGATGCGGCGGGTGATAACATGATTTACGTCTTATACGGAAAGCTCAGGCTTGACTACACTTTCTTCTTAAATAAAAAGCGCCTAACCCGGCGAATCCAAGTATTACCGCGGCCGCTATCATACCCCATTCGCTAAGGGTCGGTATTGGCCTTACTATGGCGTACTCCCGGCCGATGATCTGAAAAACGAGGTCCGGGAAGTCAGCGCCGCAATCGGCCTGGGCGGGTGTGTACTGTATGCATCCGGTACTGAACCCGTTGCCCGGGTTCTGCCAGACGAAAGGACTAAGCGTCTGTACGGTCCTTTCAAACCAGAACCACTGCCCGTTCTGAATGAAAGATATGTTCGCCCGGACCGAGACCCAGTATATGCCCGGCTGGAGCCGGCACGTATGCGGGAGATTTATGGTAAACTCAGGATTCGTTAAATCATCCGGCAATACATCGTCATAAATACATTGGGCTACTAATTGACCCGGCAGGCCGTCCCTGTCTACGTAAAAATCTACATCCACCGAATCTATGAGGTCAGGAGGAGTGTCGTCGAACGCCCCGAATACCCTTACAGTATCTATAATCCAGAAGAACCCTTCCGGCACGAGGAAATCGTCCGCCGCGCGTGAATCAAATTGATCGAGCCCTCCCCCATCCGTGAAGTCCTGGGAGGAAATGTCTGAAGAAGAAATATTATCCGACTGGTCCCACAATGTATCCGTGGGCACCGACACGGCGGGCGGAGTATCCGTGTTCTCCATCAACTGGCTTTGCGCGATATCGCTCGACAAAAGAAAAAATACGGCATTAAATGAAAAGCAGATGATAAAGAGCTTAAGGTATGGGTATATTCCGTAACTGGACTTGTCACTGGACATCCGCCATCCTCCTCGGGTAACCGGATTTATTCAGGAAAAATAATCGATTACGAACTTAATTTTAACAGAAACGTGAATTGCGTTCAATCGCCCCCGATTAAACCGGTATTTATGCGCGCCTATACCGTACATGCCGGTTTGAGCATATATTTTAATATCTATCTGTCACAAATTTACGGAACCGGAGATTCCAATGCCAGATGTAAATATCCGAGAAGCGAGGGCCGGGGACGCGGTCCGCATGGCGGAGATATTGAGGGAGATCGGATGGTCCGAGAGGCGGAACGCTCTCCCGCTGGATGAGGTAGCGGGTCCTATCGCGAAGCTGATCGAGCACTGCGTCAGGGACAGGGAGGGACATTCGATTATAGTCGCGGTCGACGAGGGCGATACCGTGCTAGGATTTCTCAACGTCCACTGGGTGCCGTTCATCATGCTCGGGAGCCTGGAGGGATACGTCTCGGACGTGTTCGTCAGCCCATCCTCGGGCGGTTTGGGGGTCGGTAAGGCGCTCGTCGAGCGTGTCATCGAAGAGGGCAAGCGAAGGGGCTGCATGAGGCTCATGCTCACAAACGGTAAGGAGAAGCTCTCTTACAAGACCGGATTCTACAAGAAGCTCGGATGGACGGAGAGGCCCTCCGTCGCCAACTTCGTTTATTACTACAGGGAGCCGTGGTCGTAAAATCTTTCCAGGCTGTAGATATCGCTATTTCAAAACAAGAAGCCCCTTTCTCCATCACTGAAGAAAGGGGCCTCTCAATTTTTCATGCTGAATTTATTTCAGCTTCTCATCTTTTAATCCCTTCTATACAGCCTGCGCCTTCCTCTTCCTCACCGCAAAGAACACCCCGATCATCATCAATCCCGCCGCCGCCGCGATCATGCCCCACTCGGAAAGTGTGGGGATGTTGGAAATTTGCTGCACGTTCGTGAAGGTGCATGAAATGAAACCCGGGGATAGGCACTGGACTAACACACCGTCCCCGAGGAACGTAGTACTTATGCCCTCGGAAGTGTCACAATCGACACTCACGAGATGCCATCCTTCAAGGGGATGCTCGAAGATCAAAGCGTTCTCGCCGATATCGTAGCTGGCACCCGTGCACCTTGAGTTGGCGGCCAGCGTAAAATCGGTAACGGATCCCCCGCGTATATCGGTAAACTCAAAGAAAACCAGGTCGTCTTCGGATTCAGAGGGAGGCAGCTGGGGGGCGCTTTTACATATTTCAACGTTGCAGGG
>DATIET010000234.1:0-4044 GCA_035455615.1 Thermodesulfobacteriota bacterium | reverse complement strand
TCAGCCGCGATCTCGACCTTCGCAGTCTCCATCTCCGCCTGCGAGCGCATTAGTTTCGCCTTGGCGTCCTGTATGTTGGCGAAACGCGAGAACCCCTCGAATATCGGAAACTGGAGCCCGACACCGGCTATGAAGCCGGGCGTCTCTGCCCCTTCCCCCTTGAACCTGTAGGCCGTCCTTCCGAACAGCAGGGGATAAAACTCCTTTTTCGTCGCCGCGAGGTTCGCCTTCATGGAGGCCTCCTGTGCTTTGAGGCTCTTTAATTCGGGTCTCGTGTCGAGCGCCCGGTCTATCGAATCCTCGAGGCTTATATCTTTTTTCTTATATTCGAGCGAATCGACGAGCTCGAAATTGAATTCGCCTTCGAGGCCCATTGCCGTCATGAGGCTGTCCTCCGCTATCTCGAGGTCGTTCCTGGCAGCCGAGAGCTCCATCTTCGAGTTGCCGAGGTTTACCTCTTCCTTCGTGACCTCTATCTGCGAGATCCTGCCGGCCTTATAAAATCCCCGAGCGCGCTCGAAACGCTTTTCCGCCTCCACCGCCTTTTTTTCGTATGCTTCTGTAATATGCGTTTGAGAGAGGACCGTGTAGTAGCTGACGATGGTGTTGAGCTCTATATCCTCCCTCGTCGTCTCCCCCTGGTACTTCGAGGACTCGAGCTGTGCCTTGCTCGACTTCACCTTATTCGACGTCCGCCCGAAGTCCCATATCATCTGGTCGAGGAAGAAGCCCGATTCCCGTCCCACGAACGGGACGATGATCCTGGTATAGATTTCGGGATAATAGGGGGCCTGCATATTCCTGACGAGCGCCTTCGATATCTCGACGTTCGCTTCTGAAACTGTAATACCGGGGTTCTTTTCAAGCGCGGTGCTGACCGCGTCTTCGAGTGTCAGGACCTTTTTCTCCTGAGACCCGGCAGTACCCAGGCTTGAAAGAATCATAAAAAAGACGATAAATCCTGTACCCAGGGTCCTCATATCATATCCTTATTAAAGCAATAATATGACGCTAAAACATATCCGTTGCAACACTCCCCTTTGTTGCAACATCCCCGGAGCTCCCGTAAAATACCCGAATGCCCTTCGGCGTATATATACATATACCTTATTGCGTAAAAAAATGCCCCTACTGTGATTTCAATTCCTGGGGCATAAACGGGGGCTTTCCCGAATCCGAATACACGGAATCGGTACTATGGGAGCTTGAGTTTTACAGGGGGGAGATCGAGGGGCGCGGGCTAACCTCCATCTTCTTCGGGGGAGGGACCCCGTCTCTTTTCGACCCCCGGAACATCGGAAGGATAATTTCGAAAATTTACGGGATGACGGCGCCTGAGCGTGATATCGAGGTATCGCTCGAGGTAAACCCTAAAACTGCCGATCTCGGGAAGCTAAAAGGGCTCCGCGATGCGGGTGTGAACAGGATAAGCATCGGGGTCCAGTCCTTTTCCCAAAGGAAGCTCGACTACCTGGGAAGGATAAACAGCCCTGAAGACGGCAGACGCATACTCGATGATGTAAGCAGGGCGGGCTTCGAGAACTATAACTTCGACCTCATGTACGGCACGGGAGGCGAGACGCCCGATGAATGGCGGGGAGACCTCGAAGAAGCGGTCCGTTTCGGGTCAAGCCACATATCCGCCTATTGCCTCACCATCGAGAACGGCACCGAGTTCGGCAGGCTGTTCAAGAAGGGGAAGCTCATCCTGCCGGGAGAGGACGATCTCTCGGATTTCATAAGCTATACGACAGAATTCCTCGGAGGGGCGGGATACGGGCAATACGAGATTTCGAACTATGCGAGGCCCGGGTTCGAGTGCAGGCACAACCTCCTTTACTGGAAGGGGGAGGATTATATAGGACTCGGTGCGGGCGCGCATTCCCATCTGAAAAGTACAGGAGATTCCCCATGGGGTCTCAGGCGGGCTAACGTAAAGCCCCCGGCGTCCTATATGAAAGCGGTTGGAGAGGGAAAGAGGCCCGTCGTCTTCTCGGAGCGCCTCACGAGGGAAGAGGCTATCGAGGACAGTATCATTATGGGTTTCAGATTGAACGAAGGGTTGGACATTGGGGGTCTCAGAAATAATTACGGCGTCTCGCCCGATCTCGACCGTCTGGACTCCCTCAGGGAAGACGGGTTCGTCGAGCTCTCGGGCAATACTATAAAACTCACGAAAAAGGGGACGCTCTTATCCGACGAGATCATAGTCAGGCTCGTCGGCTCCCTCGGGTAGCGCCGGTCAGTCCTTTTTGATTACGTGTCTGACTCCCCCGGCCTCTATAATATAAAAGTCCCCCTCCTTCCCGGCGTATTTCATGAGCTCGTAGCTGGCGGGCCTCGAGAACCTGGCTTCGTATCTCTTATCTTTTACCTTAGCGTAGGGGACGTCCTCGGCGGTCAACCGCAGGGAGCCAAAGTCGAGTATCTCCTCGGTCTCGTCGTTCAGCTTCAGATAAAAATCCTCGCCACGCCTGTAGACCATCATGACGACGTAAGGGGCGTCCTCCACCTCCACGTAAAGCCTCCCGCTCCCCTCGTCGACGAAGAACCTTCCCTCCTCGTCCATGTCGAGGAGCCTGTTGTTGTAGAGGTATGTACCCCTGTGCCTTATCCGTATCCCGTCCTGGAACCAGTTCCCCGCCTTGTCTATGAAGAACCTGTATTCCGTTCCGTGTTTGCGGTCCTCTGCCATGGGTATCTATTATAACGGAGGAGGCCCGGACAATCCCGTAACGGCTCTCATTCCCCCATCACCTTTACGATCACCCTCTTTCTCCTCCCTCCGTCGAATTCAGCGTAAAATACCCGTTGCCAGGGCCCGAGGTCGAGACCCCCTTTGGTCACGGGCAGGATAACCTGGTGGTGCATTATCAGGTTCTTAAGGTGCGCGTCCCCGTTGTCCTCGCCCGTTCCGTGGTGCCTGTAGTCACGGCGGTAAGGGGCGAGCCCTTCGAGCCATTCCCATATGTCTTCTATGAGCCCGTCCTCGAGGTCGTTTACGTAGACGGCCGCCGTTATGTGCATCGCGGATACGAGAGCCAGCCCCTCCTTTACGCCGCTCCTTTTGACTATGTCGCTAATTGTATCCGTGATGTGCACCATCTCCCTTTTTTCCTTCGTATTGAACCATAAATACTCGGTCAGGCTTTTCATATTATCCTCCTTCGTATGTTGTATCATATGAGTGTAATTCCAGTCAGGGAGAGATACGAATATGATAATAGAGCTGAGCGTAATCCCGATCGGGGCAGGCACCTCGCTCTCGGAATACGTCGCCGAAGTTATGAAGGTCATCGAGTCGAGCGGCCACAAATACGAATCCCATTCCATGGGGACCAATATCGAGTGCGGGTGGGACGACATCACGCCCCTCGTGAGGAAATGTCACGAAGCGCTCAGGTCGAAGGGTGTCGAGCGTATAAGCACCACGGTCAGGATAAGCGAGAGGACCGACAAGCCCTATACGATGGAAGGGAAGATGAAGAGCCTCGGCGAGAAGCTGAAATTCGGTTAATCCGCGCGCGCACACATTCTGAGTGGCTTGCCGATTAAGGATTTCGGGAATGACAAGGAGAAGGTGAAAGGCTGTTTTTTTATCCTTCTTTTCCTTGATGAAAAGAAGCAAAAATCATCCGACAGCACATAATTTGCTAAAAATCTTATGTTTAAGCTAAAATCTTTCAATTGGACAGCTGAAAGATTTTCACGCTTAAACACTCGATTTTCTTAACGCAAATTCTGTAATGTCGGGAAATACAAACACCCTTCATTGTATGTTATCCAGGAGAATTCCAGCCCTGAATTATTTAACATTTACAGCAATAACATTCCAAAATCTGTAGGAGCGGCTTCTAGCCGCGACACACACGTAGTGTGGATTATGAAAAGAGAAAAGCAAAATTATTTTCTTCTTTGTCTGGATACAAAGAAGCAAAAATCACACACGTAGTGTGTTCCATGAAAAGACTGAACATAATTTGCTAAAAATCTCATGTTAACGCTAAAATGTTTTAATTCCACCCCAATTTGTGTCGTGGTTTA
>DATIET010000233.1:0-2631 GCA_035455615.1 Thermodesulfobacteriota bacterium | reverse complement strand
CATGGCCGGGAAGTATACGGACCACTGGATGTGTAAATTCATTACCGTTTAATGTCTAACAAGGGAAATAATCTTTGATGAATATAGATAGATGAAACATGCTCTCTGATGGCGCTCCTAGAGAGTTAATATTTACCCCAGGTAGGAGCGGCTTCCAGCCGCGAACCGTTTGCTATTAATAATATCGCGCCAGGGCCTGTCCTGACCGTAGTCGAAGAGATGGCGCTCCTACAATAGAATTTCAGGCGGAAAGCATGAGAAGATGCACGTATACGGCAAGAGGAAATCTAAGGCGCGTCGCGCCTGCGGGTAGCCCGTCTCAGCTGAGGCCCTTGGTTACGCCTACGACGCCGTGGAGCTCGTTCTGGATACCGCTCCAGCGCTCGGCTCCGAGACCGCCCACGAGACGGCCCTGCGCCTTTTTCCAGAGCGGGAAGGACTTCTCGATCTTGTGCTCGCCTTTCTTCGTAAGGGTAATGAGCTTTTCCCTCCGGTTCTTTCCGGCCTTTACGCTCACGAGCTTCTGTTTCTCGACCGTAACGAGGTTGCGCGCGAGAGTGCTCTGGTCTATCCCGACGAAATCTGCGAGCTTGGTGAAATTAGGCGATTTCAGGTACGCGACCGCCACCAGGATTATGAACTGGTTGCTCTTGAGGTTGGCGTCCCTGAGCGCGGCATCGTAGTAATTTATGACGAAACGCGCCGTCTTCCTGACCTCGTAACATACGCAGTCGAGACATTCGGAAAGCCTCAAGCTCTCGAACCTGGCGTGCCCGTTCCCCTTCTTCGGATCCGTTCTTTTCTTCATGTTTTTATAATATACTACATTCTCAATCTATGTAAAATGTCAAGCGGGCGGTATGGCCTGATCCCGGTCCGGTCTCCGGTCGCCCCCATCACTCCCCGGCCGCGCCCGCAGTCTCCCCGGCCTCGAGCCTCACCCCGAAAGGCTTGCTCGCCTCGCCGCAGTAGACGCTCAGGTGCGGGAATGGTATCTCTATTCCCTTGAGATCGAATGTATTTTTAATCCTTCTCCTGAGCTCCCTCCCGACTTCCCACTGCTTCAAGGGGAGCGTCTTTATCATGCACTTTATAACGACGTCCGAGTCCCCGAAGCTGTCCACGCCCAGTATCTCCAGAGGCTCGAGTATGAGCGAGCTGAATTTATTGTCCTTATAGAGTCCGTCCCCGATCTCCCTCAGCACCTCCATTACGTAGTCTATATTCTCCTTGTATGCGACCCCCACGTCGATCACGTACCGGGACCAGCCCTTGCTCTGGTTCGATAGCTGCGTGATCGAGCCGTTCGGGAATACGTGCACTATACCCTGGAGGTCCCTGATGACAGTCGTCCTGAAGTTTATCTCCTCCACGGTCCCCCCCTGTCCGTTTATGATAGCGACGTCCCCCACGCGTATCTGGTTTTCGAATATGATGAAGAAACCGCTTATGACGTCCCTGACGAGGTTCTGTCCTCCGAAGCTCACGGCGAGGCCCAGTATGCCCGCCCCCGCTATTATCGGGGCGATGTCCATACCGAGCTCCTTAAGCGCCATGACAGCGGCAATTCCCGCAATCACGATGAACACCATGCTCCTCAAGAGAGATGTCAGCGTCTTCAGGCGTCTCTCGGCCTCGGACGCGCTCAGGAAATCCGTCGTGCGGGACGCCGCAATCGACTCGACCCTTCCGATTACGCCGTTTACGATCCTGATGAGCACGTAGGCTCCGAGGGCTATTATCAGAATCCTGAGCCCCGACGTGACGAGCCAGTCGAATACCCTCTGGGTGAACTCGGGGTCGTAAAACCTGTTCACGATATTTGAGAACATAAATCACCTCCGGAATATTTTGTTAACGGCTCCGCCCGTGCGTTAACCGGCCCGTGCGGATGTTTTAGTTTTATATAAGGATTTTGTTATAACTACTATAACATAAGGGGCGGGCGCAGAATCTGTCTCGATTTTGTAGGAGCGGCTTCCAGCCGCGATATTTTTCTTCTGTCATTGCGAGGCTCCGAAGCCTTGCGCGAATGAGCCGCGGCAATCTCGCTTCTAATCATTAAATTCCCTCCTTTCGTAAAGAACAAATGCGAGCGAGCAAGCATTTGGACGCCCTATCTAAAGCGCTTCGAAGGAAATTAACTTCCGGACAAATGTTGCCAAAGTCCAAATTGGTTAGGGTGGATTTTTCCTTTCTGTCATTCTTGCGGAATCGGGAATCCCGTCTTTTCATTTCGACCCTCCCTCCCTTCCTTACAATCACATATTGCCGTTTCATCCCTCCGGGGTTTATAATCAAAGGAACGCGCGCGGGGAGGGCTCTTGTTCCGGGAAATGGCGCGCATAAAAAGGAGAACCACAGACAATGAAAAAATTGATTTCAGCTCTTGTGTTGGTTTTAGCGGCGGCTTCAGTCTCTTATGCGGGAGACACCCCCGAGAGCACCGTGACCGGGTTCTATACCGCGTACATAAAGTTAAAAACGCGGGGCATACCCGCTGCGAAGGACCTCGCCGAATATAAGCCCTACATTACACCGGAGCTCGCGGCCCTTCTGAAATCCGCCGACGACGCGGAGATAAAATACAAAGCCGATACGAAAGGGGAGGTCCCCCCGCTCGTCGAAGGG
>DATIET010000232.1:0-5905 GCA_035455615.1 Thermodesulfobacteriota bacterium | reverse complement strand
AACGCTGTCAACGATAACGGCTGCGGCGTGCTCCCCGCCCGAGAGCACATAATCCCCGATCGATATTTCTCTGTCGACGTAAAGCTCCCTGACCCTTTCGTCGATACCCTCGTACCTCCCGCAGATGATAATGAGCTGGTCGTATCCCGACAGCTCGCGCGCGGTCTCATCCGAGAATATTTCGCCTCCCGGAGTCGTCAGGATCACGACGGAATTCGAGCCCTTCAGCTTTATCTGCTCTATCGCCCTGCCTATCGGCTCGGGTTTCATGAGCATGCCCCCTCCTCCTCCGTAAGGCGCGTCGTCGACCGTCCTGTGCTTGTCCTCCGTGAAATCCCTGATGTCGTGCGTGTTAAGCTCGACTATCTTACTTTCCTGGGCCTTTTTAAAAATCCCGAAGGAGAAAGGGGATTCGAAGAATTCGGGGAATATGGTAAGAATGTCGAATTTCATTCTAATGACCCTGAGGGTGGTAGGTTCCGGTTAGTCCTCGACCAGCAATCCTTCGATCGGGATGATTATTATCTTCGATTCCTTTAAATTAATTTCCTTAATTATGGGCTCGGAGAGTGGTATAAGCGCTTCTTTACTGCCGTCTTTAACTACGAGTACGCTTTGGAGGGCCCTATCTATGAGGCCCTCGACCCTTCCTACGTATCGGCCGTCCTCGGTATACGCTTCGAGCCCTATCAGCTCGAACCAGTAATACTCGCCTTCCTCAAGCTCTGGCAGCTCCGACTTTTCGATAAATACGTTATGCCCTATCAGCTTCTCGGCTTCACCGATCGTCTCTATCCGCTCGAGGTATATAATCGCCGAGCCTTTGTCGAACCTGCACTCCCTGATATTGAACCCGGCCGGTTCCTGTCCCGGAGCCGTTTCTATGTAGATTCTTTCAATCGAATTGAGGCTTTCAAGCCGGCGGCTGAACGGCGATAGCTTTAGACCTCCGGATAAACCGTGGGTTTTGGTAATCCTGCCGTATATGATAAGCCCCATATAGACTGACGGGTGAAACTATTCTAGGATTTCCAGTACCGCTCTTTTCCGCATTTTGGCAGCGGCTGCGCCGAGGATCGTCCTGATGGCTTTAGCTGTTTTGCCCTGCTTCCCGATAATTTTCCCCAGATCTTCAGGTGCGACCTTCAATTCGAGAACAGCTGTCTGCTCGCCTGAAACTTCACGAACTTCGACTTTTTCGGGGCTGTCGACTAGCGATTTAGCGATGAAAGTCACAAGCTCATTAAGCTTTTCCATAACATACACCTCCCCTGCGTTGTATGACGATACCCGTTAAGCCATTTTCATCTCAATACCGTTCCCGTCTCCAATCTAGTTCAGCTCGGATATTAATTTTCCTACCCTCACGGTAGGCTGCGCACCTTTGCTGATCCAATCCTTTACTCTGTCCGTGTTTACCTCAACATGATGCGGTTTCTTTCTCGGGTCGTAATGACCCAGAATCTCAAGAAATTTCCCGTCACGGGGTGAGCGCGAATCCGTCGCTACAATCCTGTAGAAAGGGTTTTTCTTCGAACCTATCCTCATAAGCCTGATCTTAACCAAAATACTATTACCTCCTTATATACTCTATTGTAATTAAATTCATTGTAAATATTAAGTAGTTACGTGAATTTCATCATTCTTTTTGCAATTTTACCCATTTTACCCATGTTCTTCATCATGTTTTTCATCTGCATATAATTTTTTATCATCCTGTTAATATCTTCGACCCTTGTGCCGCTCCCGCCGGCGATCCTCTTCCGCCTGCTGCTATTTAAAAGGGTATGATTCGCCCTTTCCCGTAAGGTCATGGAGTTTATTATCGCGATCGTTTTCTTTATCTCTTTTTCGGCCATATCCAGGGCTCGTGGGTTATTCGCTATCTGTTTCATGCCCGGGATCATTTGGGTCATGCTGTCGAGCGACCCCAGTTTGCGCATCGCGAGCATGGCGTCCCTGAAATCGGCGAGGGAAAACTCCTTCTTTAAGAGTTTTTTCGCCATTTCCTCCGCTTGTTTATCCTCGAATGCAGCCTGGGCCTTTTCAATGAACGTTAGCACGTCACCCATTCCGAGTATGCGGGACGCTATTCTGTCCGGGTGGAATACCTCGAGGGCTTCCAGTTTCTCGCCCGTTCCGAAGAATTTGATGGGTTTCCCGGTTACCGATTTGATTGAAAGCGCCGCGCCGCCCCTGGCGTCACCGTCCATCTTGGTAAGGACGACGCCGTCGATGTCGAGCGCCTCGTTGAAGCTCGATGAAACGTTAACGGCATCCTGACCCGTCATTGCGTCCGCAACCAGCAGCACCTGGTGGGGATCGAGCTCGCTCTTTATTGTCCTAAGCTCTTCCATGAGCTCTTCATCTATGTGGAGCCTGCCCGCGGTGTCGATAATTAGTGTATCGTAGCTGCCTAGCTTGGCTTCCTCCAATGCCTTTTTACATATTTCTAACGGTTTCTGTCCCGGTTTGGTATCGTATATTCCCGCCCCTACCTGTTTTGCGAGCACCTTCAGCTGCTCTATAGCGGCGGGCCTGTAAACGTCTGCGGGGACGAGATAGGGGTTCCTTCTCTGGTTTTCCTTGA
Organism: Thermodesulfobacteriota bacterium; assembly: GCA_035455615.1. GTDB lineage: Bacteria > Desulfobacterota_D > UBA1144 > Nemesobacterales > UBA2774 > 2-12-FULL-53-21. The sequence continues at coordinate 3,315 of DATIET010000232.1, read as the reverse complement.
GGTGCTTGGCGAGCTTCGAAGCGGAGGTGGTTTTTCCCGATCCCTGGAGTCCGACGAGCATTATCGCTACCGGCGGTGATGACTTCAGGTCAAGCTCCGAGCTCTCATCGCCCAGAACCTTTATCAGCTCCTCGTGTACGATCTTGACGAACTGCTGCCCCGGCGACAGGCTCCCCATTACTTCCTGGCCTAATGAGCGGGTCTTGACCGATTCGACGAACTCTCTGACCACTTTAAAGTTCACATCGGCTTCGAGAAGGCTCAAACGCACCTCTCTCAGAGCGTCCTGTATGTTGCTTTCGCTGAGCTTTCCGTAACCCCTTACCCGCTTTAGAGTGGAATTTAGTTTTTCAGATATTCCTTCAAACATGACCCTTCAGAAGACAAAACCCCTCCGTTAAAAGGCGAAGCCCATTATTAATAGCATACTTGCGAATCGTTGTCAATTTGCTCCCTGCGTAACATGCCTTCTTGCTTCGATTTTTGAAGGATTCAGGACAACGGGACTGGCATAATGCGGTGCAGTGGTCCTTACTGCCCCGTCTTTAGGGACAATAGATAATTATTATAACCACTGCCCGCAGCTTATTCAGTGACGAGTCTGTATATGATCCCGCCCAGAGTGCAGACGTAGACCTCTCGATCCTCATCGCGTCCGAAAGTGGTTAATACGAACTCCCCCGCATTGGCGATTTCGGAGTTTTCGGTTACGCTCGTGCCGTTGTAAACGAGCGTCCAGATGGTGCCCGACACGAAGTCCCCGTAGATGAGCTTCCCGAAGAGATCGGGTATTGAACCGCTGTAAACAGGCCCCAGAATTATTGTCCCGCCCTCGTCCCTTCCGTATTCATGTATCGGGAGCTCGAGCCCTGACGTATCGCACCCCGAAGGCGGGGTGAAGCAAAGGCTCCCTTCCATTATATTCCAGCCGTAGTTCTTTCCCTTCTCAACGAGATCGATCTCTTCCCTCATTTGTGCCCCCACGTCTCCGACGAAGAGTCTGCCGTTGGATTCGTCGAAACTGAACCTCCAGGGGTTACGGAAACCGTAGGCGAAAATCTCCTCTCTGAATCCGGATGTGTTACCTGCAAAGGGGTTGTCTGACGGAATAACGTAGTTCATTCCGTCTTCAGGGTTGTCCACGTCTATCCGCAGTATCGAGCCCAAGAGATCGGTTGGGTCCTGGCCGGTTTTTCCCCCTGCTCCCCCGTCCCCGACGGCGATGTGCAAATAGCCGTCGCCGGGACCGAAAGCGATCTGGCCTGCCTTATGATGGTCGGGGGACGGCTGGGGGATTTCCAATAGCACGAGCTCGCTCGCCTGGTCGGCTTGGTCCGCATCTTCACCGTTTACGCTGAAGCGGGATATAACAGTCCTTGCCGGATCGGCTGCTATGTAGTAGACATAGATATGCCCGTTTGATTCGTAATCGGGGTGAAACGCGAGACCGAGTAAGCCGCTCTCGGCTTCAAAAAAGACCCTGTCCTGTATGTCGAGGAAGACATTTACCTCCTCCTGCCTGATAACGCCCTTTTGGGAGACGCTTGTCCCGCTGACCGCCGACAGGGGGCCTACTACCTTGATGACCCCTTTCTGCTCGACGACGAACACGCGGTTCGTCCCGTCTCCCGCGTTCTGAAAGTCCACGGGCCTTTCGAATACAGTTCCGGGAAAGGCTTCTTCGAGGCCGAAGGTCACGTCTCCTCCGCCCCCGCCTCCTCCGCCGTCCCCGGTGTTTGTTGAGTCGCATGATGCGATAAAGACCGGAATGAGAAATACAAAGATAAAAAAGCGGAATATTCTACGCATAACCCCTCCCCATTCAATTAAGTAATTGAATTCCGATGATTTACCTGCGCCTAAATAGCATCCTAGGCCAATGACTCTCCGGGCTTGAGCGCTATAATCTCCATACCCTTTATATCTTTCGTAAGCTCCCTCAGCATTGCGGGTGTGCCTGTAAGCGCCGGGAACGTTCCGAAGTGCATAGGCACGACGTATTTTGTCGACAAGAACCTGCACGCATAGGAGGCCTCGACGGGGGACATCGTGAATAGGTCCCCTATAGGGATCATTGCGAGTTCCGGCTTGTATATATCCGAGATCAGCTTCATGTCGCTGAACACCGCCGTATCCCCGGAGTTGTATATCCTGAAGCCGTTTTCGAGCTCTATCACATATCCGACCGCCTCGCCGCCGTATATAATGGACCCATCCTCGTCCTGTATACCGCAGCTGTGGTCGGCATGCACCATCGAGAACTTGATTCCGTCAACTTCCTGAGTGCCCCCTTTATTCATGGGCATTATATTCTCCACCCCCTTGGAATTCAGCCACGCGCAAGTCTCGTATATCCCCACGACCTTCGGCTGATGCTCTTTTCCTATGGAAACCGCGTCGCCTATGTGGTCGAAATGCGCATGCGTTACGGCCATGATGTCGAGTTTTTTTACTTTCTTCAGCCCCTCCGGGCAGGCGGGGTTGTGCTCGACCCACGGGTCTATGAGTATTATCTTCCCGCCGGGGGTTTTCAGCGTGAAGGTCGAGTGACCCATATAAGTAAGTTCGAACCCTTTATTGAGCTTTCCCATATTTTTCCTCCAAAGGCCTTTCAGTTTTTATTTATATCAATACTAACTTTTTATATATGATAATACTAACTGCAACCGGGTTCCGATGGCAAACGGGCTTGAGCCCGGCCGGTTAAACCATGATAGAATTGATGAGGATGAGCTTTGAAGTATTCGAGCATACGGCGGATATCGGGGTCAGGGTCTTCGGGAGGGATCTCGCGGAATTATTAAGAAACGCCGCGCTGGCACTGATGACCCTCATTACGGATAGAGAGTCCGTCAGGCCGGATGAGGAGACGGTATTCGAGTTGGAGGCTGAGACCGGTGAAGAGCTTCTGATAAAAATGCTGAGCGAGATACTCTATCTGCATCAGGTCCGGAAGATGGTTTTTTGCGAAGCGGAGATGGAGCTTACAGACGGTTATAGGCTCAAAGGCAGGCTCAAGGGTGAAAAGATCGACCCCGGCAGGCACGAGCTCCTGCTCGACATCAAGGCGGCCACGTATCACAATTTGAAAATAAAGAGAGTGAATGATAGATTTATGGCCGAAATAGTTTTCGATATTTAACATGAAATTTTCCCAGAATCGCAAATAGTTATGTTCCGACCTTGATAACTAAGAGATAGAGTGGGGAGGGGCTTCCCACATATGAGTAGGAAGAGAATAGTTTGTCTTACCCGGCGTGACTTAGTTCTTTCAGACGGGTGAGTTTAAAAATAAATACAAAGCTACAGGACATA
>DATIET010000231.1:0-14116 GCA_035455615.1 Thermodesulfobacteriota bacterium | reverse complement strand
ATGTATCCCGGCGTTAACCTGGACATTATCGGCGGTATAGTATTCCCGGGCAGCAGCTTGGATGATCTACTCGAAGCGCAGGCGGCTGGTATTCTAGCTGCTAACGAGATAGAGTCTGACGGTGTTCGTTTCGACGAAACCCCGTTCGCGGTACAGGGCAGGTTGATGATCTTCATTGACCAGTTCTTTAAATAGAAATTGAGGCATCGCTGCCGAGGGGCTTTAGAGACTTCGGCTTGATGTTAAAAAAATTGAACCCCTTCTCTTGCTCATGCAAGTGAAGGGGTTTTTTATTTTTGTGGGGGTGGGGTGGGGGGATTGAAAGCGATGTCAGGCAGACCTTTCGATCGCCCTCTTTATTAAAAGTCTCAGTGTTTCGGGAGATTGATTGCCGTATACAGGGAAATTACCCATGATAAGAGTTGGTACCCCTGTCACCAGGTTCGATTGAGCGGCCTTTTTATTTTCCTCGACTTTATGGAACATCGTCCGGCTGCTGAGGCATTCCTCAAGCTCCTTGCCGTCGAGCCCCGCCGCTATGCCCGCTTGAATGACTATATTTATGTCCCCGATATTTTTTCTTTCTACGAAATAAGCTTCATAGATCAAGCCGTGAAAAGTCTTGAATCGGTTCCTGGTCTTCGCGAATTCAGAAGCTTCGAGGCTTAGCCTGGAATTGGTCCTGAAGCCGGGGAGCAGTATCTCCATACCGCTCTCTTGTGCCGCGCCCTTTATTGATTCGACCGTTTTAAGGGATTTCAGCGATTTCGTGCTCTTTTGACCTTGGCTCGGGTATTCCGGGTGGATCTCTATGCCCCTCCATTCGATATCCAGATCGAATTCATTTGAGAGCGATTCCAGGTTTTTCGAGGTCAGATAACAGAAGGGACATGTGTAGTCGTAAAATACCGTAAGCTTCATTTAAAGCCTATTATAGAGCATACCTGCAACACCGTCAAAGCGATGTCCGGTGCAGATGGGTTTTATCATGAGAGTTGAAATTGCAAGTCGTGTGTGCCGGCTTTGCCCCGGCACGGGACCCTCATCCGTCAGTATGGATGGCTGAAAAGAAGAGCCTTTTCTCTCTCCCACCTCAGTGTTTGAAGTGCCTCACGCCCGTAAATACCATCGCCATGCCGTGCTCGTCTGCGGCGGCTATTATTTCTTTGTCCCTTATCGATCCTCCGGGCTGTACTATTGCCGTGATCCCCGCCTTCGCCGCTTCGTCTATACCGTCCCTGAAGGGGAAAAAGGCATCAGAAGCCATAACGGCGCCTTCAGTCGGCATCGCTGCTTTAAACGTGGCGATCTTGACCGAATCGACCCTGCTCATCTGTCCCGCTCCGATTCCGACCGTCTGGCTCCCGCGGGCAAAAACTATGGCGTTTGATTTCACGTGTTTGCACACCTTCCATGCGAATTTCAGGGCCTCCAGCTCTTCATCGGTCGGCTGGCGCTTGGTTTCGACCTTCATCTCTCTGAAATCGTCGTTCACTCCGGTGTCCCTGTCCTGAATCAGAGCCCCTCCCGCCACCTTCTTAAAATCAAGGCCCGGCTTGGCGCTATTATTGAGGGGCGGGGTCTTCATTACCCGGAGATTCCCCTTGCTCGAAAGCACTTCGAGGGCTTTCTCGGAATATCCCGGCGCAATAACTACTTCGAGGAACATATTCGCGAGCTCCGATGCGGTCACCTCGTCCACATCTTTGTTAAACGCCACTATTCCGCCGAAAGCGCTTACCGGGTCGCACGCCTTGGCTTTGAGAAATGCATCCACCACGCTTTCGTCCGTCGCGACGCCGCACGGGTTATTATGCTTGACGATAACGCAGGCCGTCCCGGTAAAATCTTTTACCGCCTCGAGCGCGGCGTCCGTATCATATATATTGTTCAACGAGAGCTCTTTCCCCTGCAGCTGAACGGAATTCGAAATGCACGGCTCGTCGATTTCCGGCAGCACGTAGAATGATCCTTCCTGGTGCGGATTCTCCCCATATCTCAACTTCATCTTCTTTTCGAAGTGCATGGTAACGGCGTCCGGGAATTTATTTCTTCCGCCGTCTTTTTCGAGCCCCCCCAGATAGTTCGATATCGCGGCGTCGTAACGCGCCACGTATGAGAACGCCTTTACGGCGAGCTTGAAATTCGTTTCGGGGGATATCGCCCCTTTGTTTTTCTTGAGCTCTTTTAACAGGTCCTTATAGTCCCCGGGGTCGGTGACGAGCGTCACGTGCTCATAATTCTTAGCGGAGGCCCTGAGAAGGGTGGGGCCGCCTATGTCTATATTTTCGATCGCCTCGCTGAGCTCGACTTTTTCATTTTTTATAACTTCCTCGAACGGGTATAGGTTGACGATGACCATATCTATAGGCTCTATTCCGTTCTCCTTCATCTGGAGCTCATGCGTCTTGTCATCCCTCAGCGCCAGAATCCCCCCGTGTATCTTCGGATGGAGAGTTTTCACCCTCCCACCCAGTATTTCGGGGGAACCGGTAAACTCCGATATGTCCGTCACGTCTACCCCCCCGTCCCTGAGCCTTTTTGCGGTGCCTCCGGTCGACAGTATCTCTATATCGAACTCCCTGAGACCCTTGGCGAAATTGCCTATCCCCTCTTTATCGGAAACGCTGATAATGGCTCTGCGAATTTTATTCATCTGTACACTCCTACCGAAGGTGAGATTTTAGGAACGTCTCTTCCCTGAAGCCATCCGCGATTTTGGCAAGTTAGATACACCCGAGCTCAGGAGAAAGTAATATTGTAGCGGAATGCTTCAAAATTCCAATAGACCCGGGGAAGTCGTTTGAAATAGATCAGCGGATATCCCGCGCCGCGTACCGGACGCTTTGAGAATTTTCCATTTCTGACGTATAATTTTACCGATAAGCCTGATTCGGTTTAAAATTTATTCAATATTGCCAGCCTCTTTAATCGGGTTAATTTAGTTCTCGGGAGATCGGGTTCATGAGGAATCAGAGAGTACTGAATTTTAGGGTCGGTCTGTTCGTATTGATAACACTGAGCTTATTCGTCCTGATATTATTTTTCCTCACGGGCGAGCAGCGCTTCTTCGAGAAGAGCTACACCCTGACCACGTCCTTCACGAACACGGCAGGGCTTATAAAGGGCGCGGCCGTCAGGCTGTCGGGCGTGAGGATAGGGGCCGTCACCGAGATAGAATTCACACCGAAGCCGGTCGGCGATAAGGTGATAATGGTCAAGATGAAAATCAACAGGGACGGGATGAGTAGGATCAACCCCGACGCAAAGGCTACTATCAGAACAGAAGGTCTTTTAGGCGATAAGTACATCGAGGTGATCCCCGGGGTCGAAAAGCCGATGGCCAAGCTCCCTGACTCCCTCGAGATCGAGAGCCAGACCCCTGTCGAGTTCGCGAGCATAATCGGCCAGTCGGGCGATTTGCTGGCCAACATCATAAGTATCTCGGAGAGCCTGGATAAGATAGTGAAGGCGTTCGGCCGGGAAGAGAATATCAATAATATCAGCAAGACCCTCGCCTCCCTGAGGGCGAGCTCCGAAGCCATCCAGAATAACCTCGAGGCTATAGAGAAGAACGACGGGATCCTGAATACGATGATATACGGCGAGAAGGACAAGTCGGGTAAGTCGGAGGAGAACGCGCTCATAAAGCTGAATAAAGCGGTTACAAAATTGGACAGCCTGATCAACCAGATTAATAAAGGGGACGGCGCGCTTCACGATCTGGTTTACAACAAAGAGCTCTCAACCGACTTGAACGCCACTGTGGCCAATCTTAAGAACGCCACGGCGAATCTGAACGGGGATCAGGGTGTGATTACAGAGCTCAAGGAGACCATGTCCAATTTCAGGGAGATATCAGAGATGCTCCGGGGAGGGGAAGGCACGCTCGGGGCGCTGCTCATCGATCCAAGCGTTTACGACAGCCTGAAGGGTATCCTGGGCGAGGCCGAAAGGAGCAAATTCGTCCGCGCCGCCGTGAAGTACTTCATCGAGCAGGAGAAGGCCGATGAATCGAAAAATACAGCCAACTAGTATACTATTATCTTAGCGGGTTCGAGTCTGTTTTTAATAGGTAATTGTTTTAAATGGAGCGGGCGACGGGATTCGAACCCGCGACCCTAACCCTTGCGTCATTGCGAGGAGCGATTTATCCAGGCGTAGCCTTTAGGCGCTCGTCTCGGCGACTCGTCACGGCGTAGGCCCATGCCGTAGCCGGGAAGCCGGAAGCGACGCGGCAATCTCATCCATATCTTGTCAATTCGAACTTAGAGTTTTCCGTAGTCGTAATTTATGTTGTAATTCATCGGGATATGTGAAAAACTTGCTATTAATACGGTTGCGCAAAACAAATGAAAAAATGAGGTGTGACATGAATCTAAAGAAATCGATACTTTTTGTTTTGATATTTATATTTGCAGCACTTACTTTTGCATCCCAAGGCAAAGCCCAAAACGGCAAGCTCAGCGAGGCCGGGGCGTTAACGCTCGGGACCGAGGCATATATATACGGTTATCCCCTCGTCACTATGGAGATGACAAGGCGTGTAATCACAAACGTTAAAGCGCCAGAGGGCACTCACGCGCCCATGAGCCAGTTTGCGAACCTGCGCCAATACCCGGATGCAAGCTTCAGGGACGTTACGGCCCCGAATGCGGACACGCTTTACTCATCCGCTTTCCTCGACGTTTCCAACGAGCCTTATGTATTGAGTCTGCCGGATGAGAACGGCCGCTATTATCTAATGCCGATGCTCTCAGGGTGGACAAATGTATTCACCGACCCCGGCTCACGCACTACGGGCACCGGCGCCCAAACATATGCGATAACAGGCCCCGGATGGAAGGGCGATCTCCCGGACGGCGTAAAAGAGATAAAGTCGCCGACGAGCATGGTGTGGATAATAGGGCGGACGTACTGCACCGGGACCCCTGAGGACTATAAGTCCGTGCACGCGATACAGGACGAATATAAGCTCGTCCCCATGAGCGCTTACGGAAAACCTTACACACCGCCCGCGGGGAAGGTCGATCCGTCAGTAGATATGAAAACACCTGTGAGAGACCAGGTGAACGCACTCGATGCGGGGGCATACTTCAAGCTATTGGCGGAGTTGATGAAGACAAACCCGCCCGCGCCCGAGGACGCTCCAATGATTGCGAAAATGGCTCAGATCGGCATAGTTCCCGGACAGGACTTCGATATCACTAAACTCGACCCGGCAGTTGCGAAAGGTCTTGAAGGCGCTCCGAAAGCGGCTCAGGAAAAGATAATGGCGGTTGCCGAGAAACCGGGCAAGCTGGTGAACGGCTGGGCGGTCCTGACTGACCTCGGGAGTTACGGCACAGGTTACGTAGTCCGTGCAGTCGTTACGGCGGTCGGTCTTGGCGCAAACCTGCCTCAGGACGCCGTATATCCTAAAGCACAGGTTGACGGCGACGGCAATAATCTAAATGGGACAAATAATTATGTTCTCACTTTTCCGAAAGGGCAGACCCCGCCCGTAAAGGGCTTCTGGTCGCTGACGATGTACGACGCCCAATATTTCTTCGTGGATAATCCGCTCAACCGTTACACTCTCAGCCCCAGGAATGATCTCAAATACAACGACGACGGCTCTCTCGATCTCTATATTCAGAACACATCTCCAGGCGCGGACAAGGAGTCCAACTGGCTTCCCGCGCCGAAAGACGATTTCATACTCATGCTGAGGCTATACTGGCCGAACGAGACGCCTCCTTCAATTCTGGACGGCACATGGACACCTGCGCCTGTGATGAAGGTGAAATAGTCCTCATTGCACCATACTATGATCTCGTGAGCACATTTGTGCTTACGATATGGATTTAGACGCATGCTTGGACGCAGGGTATCAAAACTGCCTAAAATGGGATAATAGCGTTCCGGTTTTAATTAACTGAAGGCATTCAGAGAAATAATGGAGCGGGCGACGGGATTCGAACCCGCGACCCTAAGCTTGGGAAGCTTATGCTCTACCAGCTGAGCTACACCCGCTTTCACTGAAAATCTATTATATGAGCGCCGGATTGTCAATAAATATATACCCCCGGTGTTAATTATTCGGCCCCTTCGGGATATAATTATCCCCGTGACGAAGAGCCGAAAGACCGGACACCTCCTTACCGAGAAAATAAACCCCCGCACCGCGCGCCTCGACGAATGCTCCGCTGATGAGATAGTCGGGCTCATTCTGGCCGAAGACAGCTCTATTGCCGGGGCCGTTAAAAAGGAAAAGGCCCGTATCGCGGCGGCAGTGGAATTGATAGTCGAGAGGATGGGCCGCGGCGGCCGCCTGATATTCATAGGCGCGGGGACGAGCGGGCGGCTGGGCGTGATGGAAGCTGCCGAATGCCCCCCGACTTTCGGGACGGACCCTTCACTCATAAGGGCGATAATAGCCGGGGGCAGGAAAGCGGTGTGGAAATCTGTCGAGGGAGCCGAAGACTCGGCCAAAGAAGCGAGGGCGGAGCTTAAAAAAACAGGCCTCAATGAGGCGGACGTCCTCGTCGGGATCGCCGCGAGCGCGACCACACCTTTCGTAGAGAGCGCACTCTCTTATGCGCAAAAGAAGGGGAGCGGAAGGATACTCATCACGTGTAACAAAGCTGACACCCGTGTTCCCAATATAATCATTTCGGTACTCGTAGGACCCGAGGCTATTGTCGGCTCCACCCGTATGAAGGCCGGCACCGCGACTAAAATGGTTCTGAATATGCTCACTACAGGGGCTATGGTCAAGCTCGGAAAGACCTACGGGAACCTGATGGTCGACGTTCTGCCGAGGTCCTCAAAGTTGAGGGACAGGGCGAAAAGGATAGTTATGGAGATCGCGGGTGTGGACGAGATTGAGGCGGCGAGGCTGCTTAAGAAGTCCGGCTGGGATGTAAAGACGTCTGTGATAATGGCGAAAAAGTGCCTCAATTATAAAAAAGCGAAGGACCTGCTGCTGAAAAATAACGGTTTTTTACGAAGGGCGCTTGGTTAATTCTCGCTCTGAATAATCGCTCTGAAAATAGTCTCGGGAAGGGACCGGAACGCCGCTCTATATGTTAGACAAACTGAAATCACTCTTCGATAAAAAAGAAAGGCTCGTAGTCGGTCTCATGTCCGGCACGTCGAGGGACGGAATAGACGCGGCCCTCGTTAAAATTATCGGCAGCGGCGGAGACACGCGGATCGAGTTGATTAAATTTATATGCATTCCATATAGTGAGGAGATAAGAAAGGGGCTCGAGGGCTTGACACCTCTATGCACCGTAGCTGACGTTTCGAGGCTCAATTTTCTCATAGGCGGTGCGTTCGCGAACGCAGCCCTGAGTGTGATCGATGAGTCCGGGACGGATAGGAAACTGGTCGATTTGATAGGCTCCCACGGGCAGACCGTCTATCACAACCCCCCGTCACGGAATGACGGGATTCCCTCTACGCTCCAGCTTGGGGAGCTGGGCGTTATCGCCGAGATGACAGGCGTAACAACCGTCGGGGACTTCAGGACGCGCGATATAGCCGCCGGGGGCGAGGGGGCCCCGCTAGTGCCTTATGCGGATTACATATTGTTCATGAAGCCGGGCGAGGTCCGCATAGCCCAGAATATAGGCGGCATAGCGAACGCGACCGTCGTTACCGGGAATCTCGAAGAAGTGACCGCGTTCGATACCGGTCCCGGAAATATGCTCATGGACAGGGTCATGAGCATCTCTACCGGTGGACGGAAGCGATTCGATAAGGACGGCGAATGCGCATCGCGTGGGAAAGCGGATGTGAAACTCCTCAATGAACTATTGTCCGACCCTTATTTCATGAAGCCTCCCCCAAAATCGACCGGAGAGGAGCTCTTCGGCATGGAGCGCGCGGAGACGCTCGTCACCCGTGTAAATAAGGGGGAAATTTCGCTCGATGACCTGATAGCAACCCTCCTTGAGCTTACGGTGAAGTCGATCTCACTTTCATACGAGAGGTTTATATTCCCCCACTACCGGATAAATGAGATAATATTCAGCGGCGGCGGATGCAGGAACCCCGTCCTGATGGAAAGGCTCAGGACCGAACTTAATAAGATAAAATGCTCGACGACAGATGATTACGGAATCCCTTCAGATGCGAAAGAGGCTGTGGCCTTTGCTATATTGGCCAACGAGCTTCTTTCCGGGAACCCGGGGAACCTCACGCGAGTCACAGGCGCTTCGCACAGGGTCCCGATGGGAAAGATAGTTTTGGGGAGATTATGATTGCCGGGCCTTATGTGAAAGGCCGCTTCTCGGATCGCATGAAAATAAGACAAGTAAAAATATCTGATCTCGGCACTCCCGACAAAGTGGGTCAGGTCGTAATGCCCAGACTCGACTTCAGGGAACCCGACCCGATTCCGCTCGCGAAGTTACTCGTAACCGAATACGGGGTCGGCGGCTTCATCGTTTTCGGAGGGGACAAGCGGTCCGTAAAGAACGCGACGGAAGAGCTCAATTCGATTTCCAGGATACCTCTCCTGTTCGGTCTCGACGCCGAACGCGGAGTAGGGCAGGTAATAACCGATGCGGCGCTCTTTCCTTTCACAATGTCGCTCGGGGCCGCCGGGGACGAAGCTCTCGTATACGAAGAAGCGCGGTTCATAGCGGGGGAGATGAAGGAACTCGGATTGAACCTCGTTTTCGCTCCGGTATTGGACGTGAATACCAACCCCCAAAACCCGATAATCAACATCCGGGCGTACGGGGAGGACCCCGGACTCGTATCCCGCCTGGGGAGGGCTTTTATCAGGGGCGCCCAGGATGCGGGCGTTCTCGCATGTGCGAAGCATTTTCCCGGGCACGGGGGCACGGGGGCCGATTCTCACGAAGTAATGCCCGTTCAGGATACGACGCTGCGGGAGCTCGAGACGTGCAATCTTCCACCTTTCAGGAGCGCCGTCGATGAGGAAGTCGCCGCGGTCATGACCGCCCACGTAGCCTTCCCCGGAATAGGTAACGGGAATATCCCCGCGACTATCTCCGGAAATATCATAGACGGGATACTGAGAAGAGATTTGGGGTACACGGGTCTGGTCGTAACCGATTCCTTCCACATGTCAGGTATAAACAAGATCGGTGAGGAATGGGACAACGCACACCTCGCTCTCGAGGCCGGATGCGACATTGTTCTCGACCCCAGGGACCCTGTATCGCTCCTGAACAGCCTCGGCGATATGGCCGCAACAGGGGAGCTGAATGTAAATACTCTCGACAGGTCGGTGAGCCGTATAATTTCCTCAAAAAACAGGCGCCTGATAACACCGGCCACAGAAATAACCGCTTTGTCTCAAAACAGCCGCGGGCTTATCGAACGCATAGCGGAAGGCTCTGTATGCAGGCTTAAGGGCGGAAGACTCCGCTCCCGGAAAGCAATAGTGCTAGTATTCGATGTAACCCAGTCGGATAAGAATATCGCGGGAGGCTTCACCGGATACCTCGCGGGCGCAGGAGTAGAGTTTAAATTGGTCCCTGTTACCTTCACCACGGAGCTCGATAATTTAATTGCGCAATCGGGGGGCTACGGTGCCATTATATGCCTGATCTACACCACGGTGGGGGCCTGGAAAAAGCAGTCCACACTGCCGGAATTCTTCAGGGGCGCATTGAATAAATTAGCCGCACTCCCCGCGGAGAAGGCTCTCCTGTCCTTCGGCTCTCCCTATGCGGTGCGGGGCTTCGACAAATTCGATACGGTCATATGCGCCTTCGATTCCATGGACGCATGCCAGACCTCTGCCGCGCACGTGCTTATGGGGGATATGGACGCGAAAGGGGTAATGCCCGTCGATACCGGGTTCTGACTTCACTATCACGTAAAGCCCGTATCAGGTAGATTATGCCGTCCATGAGCGCAACCCTCAATTCCGCACTCTCCTCCTTAAGTCCTCTCGATTGGTGTATCGTCGCAGCGTACCTGCTCCTGTCTCTCGGGGTCGGGGTATATTTCACGAAGAGGGCGAGCGGAAGCATGTCCTCATACTTCGTGTCTGACAGGAACATGTCCTGGTGGCTCCTCGGCACCTCCATGGTCGCAACCACCTTCGCGGCCGATACGCCTCTGGCCGTGACGGGATGGGTCAGGACCGAAGGTATATGGAAAAACTGGTTCTGGTGGAATTACGTATTCAGCCATGTCTTCATAGTGCTCGTATTCGCGAGGCTCTGGAGAAGGGCTGAGGTTATTACCGACAACGAGCTCATAGAGATAAGGTATAGCGGCAAACCGGCCGCGTTTTTGAGGGGGTTCAAGGCGTTTTATTTCTCCACCCTTTTCAATTTCGTGGTGATGGGCTGGGTTATAAGCGCAATGGCGAAGGTCTTGAAAATATTTTTCGGGGTGGAGACCACCGCTGCGATCGTCATATGTATGTCCATAGCTTTTTTCTATACGATGATGTCAGGTATATGGGGAGTAGCGCTTACGGATTTCTTCCAGTATTTTATCGCGCTCTTCGGCACGATAATCCTCGCCTGGGTGGTCATCGGGTCGCCCGAGATAGGCGGGTTTTCCGGGTTCATCGAGAAGCTGGGCAGTATAGATAAAAAGCATCTGGCCTTAATTATGACCCCTTCCGAAGGCACTCCGGTCAGCGACGGGTTCCTTTCGTCGAGCTTTTTTACCTTCCTCGTTTACGTCACCGTCATCTGGTGGTCCTCCCACAATGCGGACGGCGGGGGTTATTTCATACAGAGGATGTGCTCGGCAAAAAATGAGCGGCACTCGGTCGCCGGAACGGCCTGGTTCGCCGTCAACCATTATATAATCCGTTTCTGGCCATGGGTGCTCGTAGCGCTCGCTTCTTTAATAATCTATTCCGGGGCGGACGCTGCGAAGGGGGACAACGAGGCCATGTATATAGTCGTTATCAGGGACTTCCTCGGCCCCGGGCTCAAGGGTCTCCTATTCGTGAGTTTTCTGGCTGCCTTCATGTCGACCCTCTCGACACAGCTCAACTGGGGCGCCTCTTATCTGATGAACGACATATACAGACGCTTTCTAAACAAGAAAGCCGGCGAGAAGCACTACATACTTGTATCCAGGCTCTGCACGCTGGTATTGACCCTCCTGGCCGGGTATTTTGCGCTCCATATTACCAACATAGGGAAAGCGTGGATATTCCTCTGGGCGATGAGCGCGGGCATAGGGCTCGTGCTGGTACTCAGGTGGTTCTGGTGGAGAATAAACGCATGGTCCGAGATATCCGCACTTGCCTCTTCGCTCATTACTATTCTCGTAATAGTGGTCTATATCAGGTCGAAAGGAATACCGCTCGAGCTCAAGCACCAGATATTGGTGATCCCGGTATCTCTGATTATCTGGATTGCCGTGACTTTCATTACTCGCCCGGAGCCGATCGAAACCCTTTCGGATTTCTACAAAAGGGTGCGTCCCTGGGGATGGTGGAAGCCCGCGAGCGAATTGAACCCCGGTATCGAAAAGCCCCGTTTCTCCCCGGTTATTATAAATTGGCTCTTCGGCGTCGGCTTTATTCTCCTCGGCATGACGGGCGTCGGTAAAGTGCTCCTGGGCTCGTTCCTGACGGGCGCTCTGATGATAGCAGCCTCCCTCGCATCCGGTTATATAGTTTATTCGAGATTAAAGAAGGAGCTCGCCGACTGAGAATGTCCGTATCATGGCCCGGCTTTAAAAACCGCCGATTTATGTTATAAGTTATATGCAGGCGCGGACAGGAATATAGATGACTATAAAGATAAAAGTGCTGAAACATCCGGAGCTCACCTGGTATGAGAAGCTCTATCTACCGCAAATCATCGGCGGACTCGTTATAACCCTCAAGCATCTCATACATTTTAAGCCTATTACCATACAGTACCCGGAAGAGGTCAAGGAGCTTCCGCCCAGGTACAGGGGTATCCATGTGATGCCTGCAGACGATGACGGCGAGATCAGGTGTGTGGCGTGCAAGCTCTGCGAGGTCGCGTGTCCCACGCAGGCTATTTCGATCGTGGCCGAGCCTGCAGACGATTACGGCATCGAGCGGAGGCCGAAGGTCTACAATATCGACTTCATGCGGTGCGTATTTTGCGGATTCTGTGTGGAGGCCTGCCCCTGCGACGCACTAAGGATGGGCATGAAGTACGAGCTCGCTTCATACAACAGGGCAGGTCTCGTGCACACGAAGGAGGTCTTCTTCGACCCGAACGTGAGGAGCTATGCGCCCAGAGATAACGCCAATTTCCTTTATGAGATGGGTAAGGGGGAGATTCTCGACAAGCCCGAAGAGGTCGAGAATGTAAAAAAGCTCACCGGAACGTACACCTCCTCCCGGTCTTAAACTTTCAGTCCTACTTATACTATTTTTGAAATCTTCTTTTGAATCCAGCATATGGCGAATGAAGCGCCCGAGTAAAGGTAATAAAAGAAGTGCATCGGTATCGCAAGGAGGGTAAATTTGAGCCCCCTCTTCCGGACAAAGAATCCATATACGTCCCTGTTAAGTATTAGCAGCGCCGCGGCCATTATTAGCATAAATACAGCGACCCTGGCTAATAAGACTACGCGGAGAACCCCGATCAGGTCTAAAACTAGTATGATCGAGCTTATAAACAATAACCCGGTGAGGGCGGTGCTGACCCTGTCGGTAATGCGGAGATTCATGTCGCTCGGCATCAGCCTTGTCTCCATTATGAGCTTCGACCACGGCATGGCGCGGTTGAAAATATCGGTCCTTATAACGGAGAACATGTCCCAATGCTTCAGGTGCTTAACCTGGATGCTTTTATCGAGAGCTATTCCATAGCCCTTCGCCTTCATTCTGTAACCGAGCTCTATGTCCTCGATGGACGGGGCCGGGTATTTATCCAGGTCGAACCCGCCGAGCTCTGAAAATACGCTCCGTCTCACTGCTCCGCATCCGGCCCAGAACGTGCCCGCATCCGCGGATGACCTCTGGTGGACGAAATGGTGCAGCAGGTTTCTGTACTGTGATATGAAATCGGGAGCCCTGGGGCTGTCGTCGTACGACCCAAATGCGGCAGAGATATCCGGGCTGCCGATGAAAATATCCGCGAACTGTCCGAGTGTATTCTCGGTCACAACCACGTCGGCGTCGACGAAAAGGAGTATTTCCCCCGCGGCCCTCTTCGCCCCTTCGTTACGCGCCGCTGCCGGACCCGACTGCCGCTCGAGCCCGATAACTGCAACGCCGTAGCCCCTGCATATATCAGTCGTATTATCCGTGGACGCGTCGTCGACTACGATGGTCTCATACGATCTGTAGAGGGACCTTCCGAGCGCTCCCAGACATTCCTCGATATATCTGCTCCCGTTATACACAGGGATGATTACGGAGATAAAAGGATTAGCTGAATTCATATCTCCCTGCATCGCGTGGGCTTATTATGACCGCTTACACGACCTTCCGGCGTGCCGGCGTAGTCGGGCCGTCATTTGCCCGAAGTGGCAAGCTCGTAGTATTCCCCTCTCCTCTCTATCAGCTCCTTTTCTGACCCCGTCTCCGAGACCATACCGTCCTTGAGCACTATGAGCTGGTCCGCGTTCTTGATCGTCGAAAGCCTGTGTGCGATTATTACGACCGTCCTGTTTCTGCTGAGCTCGGTGATCGCCTTGTGAATAAGCTCCTCTGTCCTCGTATCGAGAGAGCTGGTTGCTTCATCCAGGATGAGTATCTCCGGGTTTTTCAATATGGCGCGCGCGATGGATATCCTCTGACGCTGGCCCCCCGAGAGCCTGATACCCCTCTCTCCGAGGATCGTGTCGTATCCTTGAGGCAGCTCGGATATGAATTCGTCCGCGCCCGCCCTCCTCGCGGCATCCGTGATTACCTCCTCCGACGGCTCACCGGTGAGGCCGAAAGCGATATTGTTCCTGACCGAGTCGTTGAATATGAACGTATCCTGGCTTACAATGCCTATATTGCGGCGGTATGATTCGACCGCCATGTTTCTGAGAGGCTCGTCGTCGATAAAAATATCGCCGCTCTGCGGGTCGTAAAACCTCAGCAGCAGGTTGATTATGGTTGATTTCCCCGCTCCGGATTTGCCTACGATAGCGGTCGTTTTACCCTTGGGAATAAAGAAGCCCGCGTCGGTCAAAGCCGCTTTTT
>DATIET010000230.1:0-2785 GCA_035455615.1 Thermodesulfobacteriota bacterium | reverse complement strand
CAATTTCAAACCAGGCTGATTAACCCTCCAATATGAACGTAATCCTTATATGCGCCCTGTATTCGGTGATTTTCCCGCCTTTACCAATCGCGGCGTTCATTTTCGTTACCTCTATGCCCGTGAGCCCGCGGAGCGTCTTGTTCGCCCTTTCGAGGGCGTTCTTTACGGCGTCGTCCCACGATTTGGGGGACGAACCTATTATCTCTGTGATCCTTGCAACAGCCATGGCTAATACCTCCTTAGTGTGTTTTGTTACCTCAAGCTCCCCGGTCCCATTACTACTATAATAAAAATGTGAAAAAAAAGTCAAGGTAAATTTATCCACGCCGGTTGACTTTATTACACAAATTTCATAATCGTGCTATAATCAATTTCAAAAAAAGACACCCGTTTTGGAGGGCACTATGCCTATTGATTTCGAGTTTACGGAAGAACAGCAGATGTTCAGGGACACTATCCGGGACTTCGGCGAAAACGAGATAGCGCCGCTCGTGGAGGACGCGGAAAAGAACGAAAAGTTCCCGAGGGAGATATTCCCCAAGCTCGGGGAAATGGGCTTCCTCGGCATCTCCTTCCCTGAGGAGTACGGCGGAGTGGGGTTGGACAAGGTGACGGAATGCATATTCGCCGAGGAGATGGGGCGCATAAACGCGGGAATAGCCATGTGCATAAACGCGCATACGAGCCTGTCTTGCGTACCAGTGTATAAATTCGGCACTGATGAACAAAAGAAGAAGTATCTGATACCGGGTATAGAGGGCAAGGTCATAGGAGCGCTCGGGCTGACAGAGCCCGACGCGGGCTCGGACGCGAGGAGCATACGCGCGACAGCCGTGAAGAAGGGCGGGAAATATTATCTGAACGGAACCAAGACCTGGATCACGAACGGGACGATGGCCGATTTCGTCATAGTCGCCGCATACACGGACAAGTCAAAAAAAGGCACGGGTATAAGCCTCTTCATAGTGGACTCGGACGCCCCGGGCTTCACCGAGAAGAACAAGATACACAAGCTCGGGCACAGGTCTGCGGACACGGCGGAGCTGGTGTTCGAGAACTGCGAGATACCGGAGAAGAACCTCCTCGTCGGCGAAGGGGGATTTAACGGCGCAATGGATACCCTATTAGGCGCGCGCATAACCCACGCCGCCAAATCCGTCGGCCTCTCGCAGGCGGCGTTCGAGTTCGCCCTCAGATATTCGAAGGAGAGGGAGGCGTTCGGGAAGCATATATCAAAATTCCAGGCGATAAGCTTCAAGCTCGCCGAGATGGCGGTCAAGATAGAAACAGCGAGGCTCCTCGTATACAAAGCCGCGTGGCTCTACAGCAACGGCAAGAAGGCGCTTAAAGAGGCCTCAATGGCGAAGCTTCACGCTGCCGAGGTGGTCCAGTGGGTTGCGACCGAGGCCGTGCAGGTGCTCGGCGGATACGGGTACGGCGTGGAGTTCCCTGTAGAGAGGTATTACAGGGACGCGAAGCTCGCCTCCATCACCGAAGGCACATCCGAGATACAGCACATAGTCATTGCGAGGGAGCTCGGTATATAAGTCTGTCAATCCTTACTGAAAGAAAACGCTGAAAATAAAAAGCGGGGACACATCATCAGATGTTCCCCGCTTTTTTATATGCTTTATCTTAACCCTATCTGATATTCAGGACAGGCCGATGACCTTATCTCCACTTGGCGGTCATCTCATCCTTGTTTGGGTCCTGGAACTTGAGCCACTTCGACGAATCGTAATGCGCCGACGCGTAGCAGAGAATAGCCGTCGTGGCTATCAGCTGCTCGGGCGTGGATTTCGTCAACTCGGCTCTTTTTTTGATAATGTTCAATATCGGATCGGGTATGTTAACTGTAACTTCAGCCATGTTTAGAACCTCCTTAGATTCTTAGTCTGTATCGCCGATACCTTTTTCTTTCCTGTACTGATCGAGGACCTCTCTCCTGACGGTCGGTACGACCTTGAAGTCGCCTTCTTTGGCGCCTGCCGCGGACGCTTCGACCTCGGCTGCGCTCAGGGGCTCGACCTTCTTGTCAACCGCGTTTACCGGGTCATTGAGCTGTGAAGGGGTGAGCTTCCAATCTGTAAGGGCGTCTTTTCCGAGCCCGAACCTGATGGTGAGCTTGTTGATTTCCTCGAGCCTTCCGGGCTTCGGTCCGGGAGTCTGTATCATCTTCAGCTCTTCGAGGAGCTTTACGGTCTTCGGGTCTCTCTCGAACGGCTGTCCGACCTTGCCTTTAAAGAACATGGTCTCGAACGGGGGGCGTCCCCTGGTGCCGCCGCCGTCCAGGTTCTCTGACGGATAACCAACGGTCATAAGCCAGCAGAACACATACGACGGGGGAAGGTTGAATTTGTCCTTTACGTTCCTTCTCGCTCCGCCGCTCGCGCCGTTAAGGCAGCAGCCGAGTCCAAGAGAAGTCGCCGTGAGGATCGCGTTCTGGATCGCGTTTCCGAGGTCTATGCAGGCGAGTCTGTGAAGAACAAAGTCAGGGAGAAGAGCAGGCAGCGGGAAGAGCCTGTTTACGCGGTCGTACTCCCATCCGTGCGCCTTATCGAGGGCTCCCGTCCTCATGAGGTCGTGGAGCTGCTGTCCCTGAGTGTCGTACGCCGACAGGTCGTAGCACCAGAAAATAAGTATCGGAGCCATCTGCGTCGTGATCTGGCTCCAGTCCGAGATGAATTCCCAGATCTCCGGGTCCTCGTCTCTGTAAACCACTATGCCCCTCTGTCCGTTGAAGTTACCGGCTGAAGGGGCGATCCTCGAAGCTTCAAGCATAGCC
>DATIET010000229.1:0-2672 GCA_035455615.1 Thermodesulfobacteriota bacterium | reverse complement strand
TGTCTCGTTCTTCCCGGCGGATGTAAGCCTCTCCTCGCCCCCGCCGACGGGATTGACCGTGAAGATATTTGCCCCGCCGCCCTCGGTCTTTACGAAGGCTATCTTGTTGACCTGCGGGTTAGGTGACCAGGACGGGTCCGTGCTGTATCCGCCCGAGCTTACCCTCCTCACGCCGCTTCCGCTCGCGGTCATTACGTAGATACCAGGGTTGCCGCCCCTGTCGGACACGAACGCTATACTGCCGCCGTCGGGAGACCACGTAGGAGATACGTCGATAGAGTTGCTCCTGGTGATGTTGACCGGTTTTTTCCCGCTCGGATCGGAAACGTATATGTCGCCGTTCGCGCTGAAGGCGATCCGGTTACCGCTCGGTGACCATGCGCCTGTCTGCTCGAGCTTGAACGCCTTTGTCAGCCTCCGCTCCGAAACAGAAGGGCTCAAGGTCATGATGTAGAGGTCCTGATCCCAGACCTTGTCGGAGTTGAATATTATCTCATTGCCGTTAGGTGAGCAGTCGGGGGACATTACAAGCGAGCTGTGTCTCGTGAGCTGTCTCATATTCGCTCCGTCATAGTCAGAAATAAAGAGGTTTCTGCTCCTGCTGCCGCCCAGTACGAACGCGATCCTGGACGTAAAGAAGCCGTCGTTGCCCGTGATCTGCTTCATCACGAGGTCGGCGAACCTGTGCGCCGCCTCCCTGACCTTGCCCGGCGTGGCCTCGTACGACCTGCCGAGTATGGGACGCTCCTCCCTGACGTTGAAGAGCTGGACGGCGTACTTCAACTTTCCGCCGCTCGACTGGTATTGCCCCGCTATTAAATAGTCCGCGCCCGCATCGAAAAACGCCTGGAAGCTGATGTTATTGACGTCGCCTATTATCTGGCTGCCCGCGCTCACCTCAAAGAGGGCAGCGTTCTCGAGGTCATTCCTCAGGACTTCGGCGAATTCCCGCCCTTTCGGATCGGCAGACCCGATGCTCGAAAGATCCGGGATGAATATCGGTATCTTCTGTATTATCGGACCTGTAACGTCCGGAAGCTTGATCTGTGACCAGGCACCCGCCGTGATAGTGAAGAAAATGGAAAGCGACATCAAGAGAATTCTAAACGCCATCATGGTCCTCCCTCTAAACCTTTATATAGATTATTCGAATTATGATAACCGAAAATAAATTTAGCCTATGGGAGAATGAAATGCCAGCTTAATTGCGATTATCGGGTGAAAACCGGGAATTTATTCTTCGAGCTCCACGTTCCAGTACGAGATGTCGACGAAGTTCAGAAACGGCTCCCATTCCTTATACATCACGGCTTTTATGTATATATTGGAAAATGGGTCCCAGATGGGTTTCTTGGGTCTCCTTTTAAGCCTCATCCTCGCCTGCTCTGGGGTTTTGCCGCCTTTTTTCCTGTTGCAGTCGACGCAGCAGCAAACGACGTTGTCCCAAACGCTCCTCCCGCCCTGCGAACGGGGAACGACGTGGTCGATCGTGAGCTCAGAGCGGGAAAACTTCTTCGTGCAATACTGGCAGGCGCCGCCGTCCCGCCTGAATATATTGATACGGTTGAACTTGGCCTCTTTCCTGATTACGCCTTCGTATCTTACGAGCACTATCACGCGGGGGGTCAGTATGACGGCATTTACGGTCCTGATTACGTCCTCGCTCCCTTTCATCGCGGATATCTGCGACCAGGACTCGAAATCGAAGGTCTCGTAACCGGAGCCTACGGCCTTCGCCACTCCGCTGTACATAAGGACGAATGCCCTTTTGACGCTCGTGATTGTGACGGGGACGAAGTAGCGGTTCAGGACTAACACTGGGGCGGTCAGCATACGGTAAGAGAATTTACACTTTTTTATAGTGCTATTCAAGTAAAAATGTGTTAAAGTCGCGTTAAGATATAATTTTTTTAGAACAACGGTGAAAAATAGAAATTACTTGACTTATAAGCTCTTCAGTTCAAAGTATTAGAGGAACCCAATGAATACACTCGTCTACGCATTTTTAATACAGCTCGCCCTATGCGGAATACTCTTTGTGATGCTTTTCTATTTAGTAACCGCGAACGCAAAGATTAAAGATGAGATCGAATCCGAAACGGACAGACTAAAGGACCGTGCAAAGGTCTAACGAATGTATCCGGAACTGATCAAAATAGGGAACTTCTCCATATCCTCGTTCGGTGTAATGATCGCGCTCTGCTTCATCGCCGGGTACTTGGTAATTACCCTCGAAACCAAAAGAAAAGGGCTAAACGAGAAGCTTGTCGGCAACTTGTTCCTAGCGACGATGGCGGGCGGGATCATAGGCGCGAAGCTGCTCTATGTGTTCGAGAACGTCCCATTGTCGGATATACTGAGCCACCCCCTCGACAACCTGCTCTCGCGGGGCGGGCTCACGTATTACGGCGGGTTCTTCGGCGCGATTATCCTTACCTGGATCATCGCCTACAGGAACAAGCTCAGCATGTGGGTCGTGGGCGACCTGGCAGCGCCGGCCCTTGCGCTCGCATACGCTATCGGTCGTGTCGGATGTTTTCTCGTGGGAGACGATTACGGGGTCCCGTCCGACCTGCCCTGGGCTATGGCCTTTCCGAAGGGATTGCCGCCGACTAACGTCCCCGTGCACCCCACTCAGCTCTACGAAATAATAATAATGTCCGTCGTGTTCT
>DATIET010000228.1:0-4248 GCA_035455615.1 Thermodesulfobacteriota bacterium | reverse complement strand
CCCGGGAGAGTGAACAAGAGAAACCCCGCTCCCGCGAGGAGCGTACCTATTATGAGCGGAGGCTTTGCCCCGTAATTGATCACGAGCCCGCCGGCCCACCTCGAGAACAGGAACAGGGCGAGTACGAGAGGTATAAAGGCTATACCCACGCCCGCGGCGGAATACCCCTGGAGCTGGATGAGGTTGAAGGGTATGAAGAATACACCCCCGACCCACGCTGCCCAGAACAACGCCGAGATAAAATTCGCGCCGCTGAATGTCATTGATTTGAAGAGACCGAGGGGCATCATGGGCGATGGGGCATTCGCCTCGTACAATAGAAACGAGATGAGGGCCAGTCCCCCAGCCACGAAGGGCACGATTACCTTGGGGTGTCCGAACCCGGAGTTGCCGGATTCGATCAACGCGTAAACGACGCACCCGAGGCTCATGATCGCGAGAAAAGAACCCAGTATGTCTAACTTCCCCTCACCGTTATTCTTCCTGCTTTCGGGTATACGCCAGAAGAGACTGGTGAGTACGACGATTCCGATAGGAAGGTTTATAAAAAAAACGAGCCGCCAGGAAACATTCTCGGCCAGCCAGCCCCCGAGTATAGGGCCGAGGGCAGTCGTGATGGCAGTGAACGCGGACCATGTGCCGATGGCCCTTCCGCGCTCCGCCTCGGTGAAAGAGATATTGATAATTGCAAGGCTTCCCGGAACGAGGAGAGCGCCCCCTACCCCCTGGAATGCCCTTGCGACTATAAGCTGCGGCGTGCTTGCGGAAAGACCGCACCAGACTGAGGCACCGGTGAACAAGATCACGCCCAGCGCAAATATGCGCTTCCTTCCGAACTTGTCCCCGAGCGCGCCACCGAACAGCATGAGCGAGGACATGAATAAGGCATATGCCTCGATTATCCACTGCATCTGGGGGATTGTAGCGTCGAGCTCTAACTGAAGCACAGGTAAAACGACGTTCATGGCGGTGCTGTCGATAAACGCCATGCCTGAACCGAGTATCGTCACGAGCAGAACCCACCTTCCGGCGATTTTGCTCACACCGAGGTTTTCCGGAGCACTCTTTATAACTACGCCCTCCGGCGTTCCTCTAGCGGATTCTCTCATCATGATATGAAACGGCTGAATTTGTCATTGAATCTGTGACTGCAGGAATAGTATTCTCGGATACGGAGGAATAATATAATCCCCAAATCAAAGTCTTGCTCCGCGTTTCAACCGGATGTAGGATAACCGAGATCAATTAATATGTACTTATCCGAAAAATCCTTAGCCGACTTAATTCTACCTGCTGAAACAGGAATTACATCATAAATCCATTGACGATCAAACTCCCGCTTAACTTACTCAAATTCCGAGAATACAACTAATCGGACGCCCCGTGAATTATTTCAGTCGGAAAACGCATCCGGGCCTTATTTCAGGGCATGCGGGAAAATAGATACGAATTAATTGCCGGTCAGTTAGCAGCTCCGCGGTCGAGTCGGGTGAGGCTCACCAATTCGGAAGAATTCGATATCAGAGTACTCCACTTATCGGCCCCCATTACGTCCTTTATTTCCAGCTGGGCTTTCTTCCATAACGGATATGCTTCTTCGAGCTTTCTCTTCCCCGACTCGGTTATGATTACGATGCGGGTCCTCCTGTCGTCACCCTGCTCGATACTTATCAATCCGCTCTTTTCCATGGGGTTGAGGTTCCGGGACAGGGTCGTCCTGTCCGCGACCATCTCTTCCGACAGCCGGGTAACGGTAATCGGCCCGTGCGCGTAAGCGAGCGCCAGCAGTGTGAACTGAGTCGCCCGCAGGTTTATAGATCTCATTGCGTTGTCGAATATCTGGGTAACCACTCTCGCAGCCTTCCTCAAGTTAAAGCATGTGCATTCCGTGCACTCCATAATCGAAGCGAGCTCAAGCTTTTTATTCCCTCGGACCTTGTCCCTGTAAATATTGTCCATAATCCCTCCGCGGCTCAAATGAAGACTATATGCTCATTTGACTCCAAATAAATCATATGAGCACTTCGGCTATATTTTCATTTCCTCGGCTGCCCGTCCATTTACTCCCTATATAATAATATACTAGAAATAGGAGAAAACATGAGCATCCCGATAGGGACTGTCGTGCGCTCAGCCCGGAAAACACTTCCCGAACGCTTTCAGTAATCCGACGGGACCCTTAAGCCGGATCTTTCTAAAGAGGAGCGGCATAATAATACCGTGCTCATGTCTTATAAACCCGAGCCATGCGCCGCTGTCGGCGGTTATATGCAGATCCGGGACGCCTACGAGCCCGTTATCGATCTGAACGGATTTATTACGTATTACTATCGTCGCCTGGTGCTTCTCCTCGCCGGTGAAAGTAAAATGATAGGTGGCGTCCACGCCCTCCGATTTATCCCTTTGAAATATAAGCGGCAAGCTATTGAGAAAGTTAGATATTGATTTAGGGCGTAAGCCGTTCGAAACGGCCTTCGTGGTCTTGTCCGGAAATCTTTTTGCCGTGTATGTCTCTGCGTCAGAGCCCGGGACCACGTATACCGTCTCTTCTTTCTTCTGTAAGGGCTTAACGACGTCGTCGAGGTACTGCTTCCGGTTCTCAAGGAAAGGCGCGATCACGTCTTCCCCCGCCGGGCAGACAGCCATACAGTAAGCGGCCTTGTAATTGGCCCCGTATGAAAGACTCTGCCACATCGAAGCGGACTCGGCGTCGCTGAATTTACGGAGATAATCTTTTCTGTCCTTACTGTCCGCTATCCCCTCCACCCAGCTGGTAAAGCCTCCCATGAACTCACGGTAGTTATGCGTGTAGCAAGCCGAAAAGTTAAAGTATCCGTCGGGGGCGATCGCGCCCACAGGGCACGCGGCGACGCACAGCTTGCATTCCAGGCAGGGATTGTAATCGATTGGGCCGTCATAAGATTCGAGCTCCGTGTCAACGAGCACGGTCCCGAGCAGGATAAAGTTGCCGAATTTCGGGTGTATCACGTTCCGGTGAATGCCCATATGTCCGAGCCCCGCTGCAACAGCCGCCGTCTTATGAGGCACTATCCAAGTCTTTCCCGGGAAGTTGCTCATCTCCATCGGGAAACCCATAGACGGGTTCTGAGCCCGGATGCCCTGTTCTTCGAGAATCGAAACTATCCTGCGGGCTACCTCATTTACTTTGTCGCCTATATGATGGAATTCCAGGTTCGACACCGAGCGCGCGGGACTGCGGACCGGTTCACGATTCATCCTGCATACGATGCTTATGAGTGCTTTTGTTCGGGGGAAATAACCGAGTATGCTGTCTTTATCTCTTGAAAGCTCCGGGCGGTCGATTTCCACGAACCCTACGCCGTCAGCGCCCGCTTCGATGCATACTTCACGGAGCCGCGCCGTATCCAGCTTACCAGACGGACTTAAAAACTTCTTCACAGGGCTATCACCGCCCCGGCTCCTGTAATAATTTATTACGGTCGGATGCTCTTCCATTCTCGACATGGCTCTTACCCCCTTTCCGAAGGTTTGTGTTCGCTTAATAGGTGTATATACGCGTATATTCTCAAAATTTTTTATCTCTCTTGTATTTGATTGACCATGCGGGACACCCGTGAAATCATTGCGGACCAATCATCCGGACCCATCATCTTTTTTATCCCATCCTGCGCTTTCTTCCAGTAGGGATATGCCTCGGCAAGCCTCTTCCGGCCGACGTCCGTAATGCTTACGATCCGTGTTCGGCGGTCATCGCCGTCCTCCACCCTGACTAGGCCGTTCTTCTCGAGGAGCTCAAGGTTACGGGTGAGCGTCGTGCGGTCGGTTGCCATTGCGTCGGCAAGCTTTGATAAGGCAATAGGGCCCATCGCATAGGTATGAACGAGCGAAGCAAATTGCGTACCCCTAAGACCCGTCGGCCTCATGCTGTCGTCATAAAACTGCGTCACCACCCGTGCAGCCTTACGCAGGTTAAAGCATGCGCACTCGCTGCATTCCGCTATGCTCCCCGGATCCGGGCCCTCTAACGGATTATTTTCATTCTCTTTATTGCGCTTCGTCATTATCCGATCCCCGGCATCTAAATAGGAGTATATACACCTATTATCCCCTTGTCAACGGATTTTAGTCCGGGAGAAAAAAATTTTACTTACCTCAATAGGGGAATATACTATTCTTATGTCCGCGTGAAGGGGCTGATTTCACAAAATACACGAGGCT
The DNA here is from genome assembly GCA_035455615.1 of Thermodesulfobacteriota bacterium. Taxonomy (GTDB): domain Bacteria; phylum Desulfobacterota_D; class UBA1144; order Nemesobacterales; family UBA2774; genus 2-12-FULL-53-21. The sequence continues at coordinate 48 of DATIET010000228.1, read as the reverse complement.
ATTCAGGAAAATAAATTATGTCCGTATTCAGAGGCAAAAAAATAATTC
>DATIET010000227.1:0-13196 GCA_035455615.1 Thermodesulfobacteriota bacterium | reverse complement strand
TCCTTGCCTATGCACTTTACGAGCACCTCGTCCTTCTCCTGAAGGATATCGGTGACGTTCTTGACTCTCGTAGGCGCAAGCTCGGATATGTGCACGAGACCGTCCTTGCCGTATCCCAGCTCCACGATAGCCCCGAAATCGAGGATCCGCTTTACGGTCCCGCGGTATATCTTTCCGACCTCGATTTCCGCAACGATCCCCTGGACGATCTTGACCGCCCTATCGCAGGCATCCCTGTCGGGCGAAGCTATATTCACCCTCCCGGAATCGTCTATATCTATCTGCACGCCCGTTATCTCGACGATCTTCTTTATGGTCTTTCCGCCCGAGCCTATAACGTCCTTTATCTTGTCCTGGCTTATCTGTATCGTGATTATTCTTGGGGCGTAAGTCGAAATGTCCTCTCTCGGGACCTGAATGATATCGTTCATTTTATCGAGGACCGTCATTCTCGCGTTCTTCGCCTGCTCGAGCGCGGCCGATAGTATCTCTTTCGTTACTCCGGTCGTTTTGATGTCCATCTGGAGCGCGGTTACGCCGCTTTTCGTGCCGGCGACCTTAAAATCCATATCCCCGAGATGGTCTTCGTCCCCGAGTATGTCGGTCAGGATGACGAAATCGTCGCCTTCCTTGATAAGCCCCATCGCTATGCCGCCCACGGGGGCGGATATGGGGACGCCGGCGTCCATCAACGAAAGCGTCGCGCCGCATACGGTCGCCATGGAGGAAGAGCCGTTCGATTCGAGAACGTCTGATACGATCCTTATCGTATAGGGGAATTGGTCCTTTTTCGGAAGCACGGGAATTATCGACCTTTCGGCAAGCGCCCCGTGGCCTATCTCTCTCCGTCCCGGCCCCAGCCTGAAGCTCACCTCGCCCACGCTGTAGGGAGGGAAGTTATAATGGAGCATGAACGTCTTGGTGATGTCGCCTTCGAGCGAGTCTATCCTCTGCTCGTCGTAGGTCGTGCCGAGGGTCGCCGTAACGGCCGCCTGGGTCTCGCCCCTCGTAAAGAGTGCGGAGCCGTGCGCCCTGACAAGGAACCCGACTTCGCCGTATATATTCCTGACGTCGGCGTATCCCCTTCCGTCGAGCCTTACCTTGTCTTTTACTATAAGCTCCCTTACAAGGTCCTTCAATATTTTTTCAAATGGTTTGGAAACCCCGATTTCTTCATCCGGATGGAGGGACTTTAAATGCTCCTCAGTCTCCGCGCGTATGTCCTTGATCCGCTGCCTTCTCTCCGTCTTGGACGCCGATATAAGGGTGTCCCTTAATTTCTGTCCGGCATAAGCAAGCACCTCCGCCTGAACGGGGTCATCGGCGTCTGCGGAATCCAATACCCTTTTTTGAATATCCAGACCGGATATCAAATCTTCCTGGAGCTTAATGAACTCCTGGATGCTCTGATGCGCGAACATAAGCGCATCGACTATCTCGGTTTCGGGAACCTCGTTCGCGCCGCCCTCGACCATAACGATCGCATCTTTCGTCCCCGCAACGATGATGTTCATATCGCTCTCCGCGAGGTCCTTCTTCGTGGGGTTGCAGATGAATGCGCCCCCGACCCTGCCTACCCTTACCGCCGCGAGGGGCCCGTCAAATGGGATGTCCGATACCATGAGCGCGGCGGAAGCCGCCGTCAAGGACAGCACATCAGGATCGTGGTCGGCGTCGGCCGAGAATACGGTAATGATTATCTGTGTCTGATACGTAAAGCCGCTCGGGATGAGGGGCCTGATAGGCCTGTCTATAAGTCTTGAAGTCAGGACTTCCTTTTCGTTCGGCCTCCCCTCCCGCTTGAAATATCCGCCGGGTATCTTTCCGGCCGCGGAAGATTTCTCCTGGTAATTGATGGTTAACGGAAGGAAATCCTCCCCTTCCGATTTTTCGTCCAGGGCGACGACAGTAGCGAGCACCGCAGTGTCCTCGTAACGCGCAAATACAGCACCGTTAGCCTGCCTGGCAAGCGATCCGGTTTCGAGCCCGTAATGTTTATCGAAGATCCGGGCGTCAACCTTTTTTGGTTGTATAGTCAAAACTGGTCCTCCTTTGAACCCTACTTTCTAAGTCCGAGTTTCTGTATGAGATCCGGATATGTTTCCGGTTTGATTTTTCTGATGTAATTCAAAAGCCTTCTTCTTCTCGCGACAAGGGACACGAGACCCCTTCTCGAATGATGGTCCTTGGGGGCCTTCTCCGTATGGAGCGAAAGGTCCTTGATCCTGCGTGTAAGTATCGCGACCTGGACTTCGGGCGAGCCGACGTCCTTCTGATGCTGAGCGTAGTCGCTGATGATCTGAGTTTTTTCTTCCTTTTCGATCGACATCTAATGCCCTCCTTAAACTACTATTTCAGTTTGTTTCGTTCCACTCTCAATTAAAAACCCTGAGCAGCCTGAATACTACAACCCCGCCGCCGAGGTCCTCTGTTTCCGCCGAATCCACCAGGGCTTCCGTGACCGCCACGAGGGTCTCGCCCTCGTATATCATTACCCGTTCCCCTGCGCTGAACCGGGGGATGTCGAGCCTGTCGAGACTATGTTTCCTTAACTGCTTGCCTTCCCTTATTTCGCCCGCAACGTCCACGTCCACATGGATCCGCTTCATATGTGAGAGGGCGTGATCGAGCGGGGCCAGGACTGCAGAGCCGTTCTGGACGTCCTCGATCGTAACGGCGTCGTCAATGCTGAAACCGTCGCTTTCGATTCTCCTCAGCTCCGAAAGGTGTCCGCCGCATCCAAGCTCGTCGGCGATGTCCGAAGCGAGCACCCTGATATACGTGCCGCGGGAACATTTTACCATAAATCTGACGAACGGGGGATTGAAATCCAGTAATTCGAGCTCGTTAATCTCAACCGATCTTTCCGCCCTATCGACCTCCAAACCCCGCCTGGCATACTCATACAGCCTGACGCCGTCCTTCTTCAAGGCGGAGTACATGGGCGGGACCTGCGTAATTTTACCCCGAAATTTGGAAAATGTATCTAATAGTCTGGAATTATTGATAATACCGATTTCCTTCTCTTCCGTTACCCTGCCGGTTAAATCGAGGGTGTCGGTTTTAATCCCGAGCCTCATCATAGCTTCATATTTTTTATGACTGCTTTCCATAAAGGGAATTATCTTCGTAGCGTTGTTGACGCAGATGGGCAGCACCCCGGTAGCGAACGGGTCGAGCGTCCCGGTGTGACCGGCGCGTTTGGCTCCGAGTATCCTGTTGACCGCGTTTACGGCCGCCTGCGAAGTTATGCCCTTCGGTTTGTCGAGAACCAGCACCCCGTTCAAGGGAGAACCTCCCTTACCGACTCGATTACCCTTTTTTTGACTTCGTCGAGACCCCCCGCGATCGAGCACCCGGCAGCCCTATAGTGCCCTCCCCCGCCGAATCCCTCGGCGACCTTCGCCACATCAACCTGGCCCTTCGACCTGAAGCTTACCTTCCAGAGAGAACCGTCCTTGTCGACCTCCTCCCTGAAGAGCAGGGCGACCTCGACGCCTTTGATGCTCCTCGGTATGTTCACTATGCCTTCCGTATCTTCCCTGCATGCGCCCGATTGCGCGAACATCTTATTATCCACGTAGACCGAGGCAATTTTTTTATCCCCTGAGACCTCGAGCGTGGGAAGCACGAGACCGATGAGCTTAAGCTTCCTCAAGGGCTCGCTTTCAAAGAGGGCTTCGGATATTTCCGCGGGGTCAACCCCATGCTCGACAAGCTCCGCCGCCACCCTGAACGTATCCGGGTTAGTGTTGGAATACCTGAAAGAGCCGGTATCGCCGATTATCGTCGTATATATGTTGTCCGCTATATCGCTGTTGATTTCAACCGGCAGCTGTTTCAAGACGGAGTAGACGATAATCCCTGTCGAGGAAGAGCGGGGGTCGAGCAGATGGAGGTCGGCAGAGGAATTGTTGGTCTGATGATGGTCCATTATTATGACTTTTCCGCCCCGGCCGGTACTGAGGAAATCCTCGAACTCGCTCCCGGCCCTGTTCGTCCCCGTGCAGTCAACGGCAAAGGCAAGATCGAACGTCCCCTCTATCCAGTCGAGTGATTTCACTATCCTGTCCGAATGAGGGAGAAAACGGAGGGTCTCGGGCACCCCGTCCTTATTATAGAATACCACTTCCTTGCCCATCTGCTCAATCCCGAGACCGAGCGCGAGCGTAGACCCTATGGCGTCGCCGTCCGGGTTTTCGTGCGACGAAACCAGCACCCGTTTAGCGTTTCTTATCAATCCCAATATCGTGTCCATATCACTTCTCACCGGCAATCCCTCTCAAGATTTCGTCGACCTTGTAGCCTTTTTCAAGGGCGCTATCGTAGCTGAATTTGATGTCGGGTATCTTCCTCATCCTGAGCCTTTTAGCGAGCTTGCTCCTTATGAAGCCCTTCGCGTGCTCGAGCCCTTCGAGCGCGTCCGACCTCTCGCCCTCGCCGCCGAGCACGGTGAAGAATATCTCGGCCATGCTGAGGTTCTCGGTTATCTTTACGCCCGTTATAAATACGGAGCTTATACGCGGGTCCCTCAACTCGCTCCTGACTATCATTTCGGACACTTCCTTCACGATCTCGTCCGATATCCTTTGCGACCTCTTGAATGTCAACCCCAAAACCCGTCTCCTAAAAATGTATTATCTCGAATTCCCTCTGCCCCATCTCGACGACCCCGGTAGATTCTATAAACTGTGTTACCCGGTCGAGGACCGAGTTCACGATCCGGGACTCGTTGCCGACTAACGAGATGCCTATCGTAGCCTTCTGCCAGAGATCGTGCGATCCGACCTCGGATATCGATACGTTGCTGAATCTGGATTTTATTCTCTGGATAAGACTTTTCAGTGTCTGTCTCTTGTCTTTGAGGGATCTGCTGCCGTTCATATATAGATCGATGCGTAGTATGCCTATAACCATCTACCCGCGGTTAGAGCTCTTGTTTAAATTGTTCATGAGTGTAGAACTCGAGCGTGTCGCCGACCTTGACGTCGTTGAACCGCTCGATGCCGATACCGCACTCATATCCTGTGTTTACCTCTTTCGCGTCGTCTTTAAACCGCTTCAAGGATGCGAGCTTGCCTTCGAATATCACGACCCCGTCCCTGACCACCCTGACGCTGTTATCCCTCGAGACCTTGCCGTCCGAGACCATACAACCCGCGATAGTCCCTATCCGCGATATAGTGAACGTTTCCCTGACTTCGGCGTGTCCCGTAATCTTTTCCTTGATTATCGGCTCGAGGAGGCCTTCCATGGCGCTCCTGACCCTGTCTATGAGCTTGTAGATTATGGTGTGGAGCTCGAGAGACACGCCCTCCCTCTCGGCTATCTCAAGGGCGTTGACATCGGGCCTTACGTTGAACCCGACTATTATCGCATTTGATGCGCTCGCGAGCGCGACGTCCGTTTCGTTTATCGCGCCGACGCCCGTATGAACGATCTTGACCTGACATTTATCCGTGCTCAGTTTGCCGATAGATTCGTTAACGGCTTCAACCGACCCCTGCGTGTCCGCCTTGATTATCAGCGCAAGCTCCTTCGCTTCTTCCTGCTCTAAGCTCTGGAACAGGTTTTCGAGCGACGGCTTCCTTTCCCTGGCCGCAGCGGATTCCCTCTGCTTCATCTCCCTGTGGCCGACTACTTCCTTTGCGGCCCTTTCGTCCTTTACGACATAGATGAGGTCCCCCGCTTCGGGCACGCCCGAGAGACCCATTATCTCTACGGGCATCGAAGGCGGCGCCTCCGTTACACGCCCGCCTTTATCGTCGATGAGCGCCCTCACCTTGCCCGAGGTCGTCCCCGAAACAAGGTAATCCCCGATGTGGAGCGTCCCTTCCTTGATGATGACGGTGGCGACGGGTCCCCTGCCCTTATCGAGCTTGGCCTCTATGACAAAGCCGTTCGCCCTTGTTGACGCGTCCGCTTTGAGCTCGAGTATGTCCGCCTGAAGGAGCACGAGCTCCAGGAGCTCTCGTATGCCCTTCTTCTGCTTGGCCGAGACCTCGGCGAAGAGCGTATCGCCCCCCCATTCCTCCGAGAGAAGGCCTATTTCAGAGAGCTGTCTCTTTATCCTTTCCGTATTCGCTTCCGGTTTATCTATTTTATTGATCGCGACGATTATCGGGACCTGCGCCGCCTTGGCATGGTTCACTGCCTCTATGGTCTGGGGCATGACACCATCGTCCGCCGCTACGACCAGAATTACGACGTCCGTGACCTTCGCCCCGCGCGCCCTCATGGCGGTGAAGGCTTCATGACCGGGGGTGTCCACGAAGGACACCTTTCTGCCGTCCACGTCGACCGCATACGCCCCGATGTGCTGTGTGATGCCTCCCGCTTCGCCCTCGACAACATTCGTCTCCCTTATGGCGTCAAGCAGCGTGGTTTTCCCATGGTCGACGTGCCCCATTACAGTCACTACAGGCGGCCTGGGCGTGAGCACCCTGTCGCCTTCTTCCGCGTACTTTTCAAGTAGTATGTCTTTCTCCTCGAATATATCGACCGCAACGTCGAACCCGAATTCCTCCGCTACGAGCGCAGCGGTCTCATGGTCGAGCGCCTGATTGACAGTCGTTCTGACACCCATAGTTATGAGTTTCTTTATGACGTCCCCCGCCTTTAAGCTCATCATTTTCGCAAGCTCGCCCAGGTTTATGGATTCGCCGATCTTGAGCGTCCGCCTGGCGGGTTTCGCGGGGAACGGTATGACCATCGCGTCTTCGGCGGTCTCGGGCATATGCTCTCTCGTTCTGAAAACATCCTTAGTATTTCTATCAAACACCTTTTCCCTGTGCGCGGTGGTCGCTGTAGTACGAGCTCTCGCACGCCTGTCCTCGACGAGATATTCCCTTTTTCTCCCGGGTAGCTTTGTCCTAAACGCCTTCCTCAGCTCCTCGAGCGTATCTTCATCTATTATTTCTTCCCGTTTGGGTTTAAGCCTGCGCACTTTCTTCTTTGCCTTCTTGGCCGTTTCATCCGCATCGTCCTTTTCAACCGCCTTCTCTCCGGAAGCTGCGCCGGCTTTAAGCCCGGGCACGGCCCCTTCGAGGACCTCTTCGGCAAGCGGGGATTCTATGAGTTCGTCCGGGCCTTCGTCCCCGGTCACCGCACCGGGCGTATCTTCCCCTGGCAGAGACCCATCCGGGGACTCCGGCGCCCCTAACTCGTGCTCAGGCCCCGGGACTCCGCCTGAAGCTGCCGCCACGTCATTTAATCCCTGCGCATGCCCATCCTGCTGTTTTTCCAGGATTTCGGGCTGAGCCTCTTTAACTTCCTCTTCTATGGGCTCCTCTAATTTCTTTTTCCTGCGGAGTACCACCCTTTCGCCCTGCCTCCGCTCGACCACCTCGTCCCCTCTATCCGAACGGAATACCCTGACCTTCTCTTTCTCCTCTTCGGCGGGTTTTTGCTGCGAGGCAGCGCCTCCCCCGCCCGAAGCCGAAACCCTGTCCCTAATCTTCTTCGCTTCCTCTTCGGTAATGGAACTTGCGTGGCTCTTTACGGAAATACCAAGGCCCTTCGCCACGTTAAGTATTTCAGTGTTCGACTTGTTTAAATCTTTTGAGAGCTCGTAGACTCTTACATTAGACATATATAGCGCACCCTGTACAAAACCACTTATTTACAATAAATTAAAAAACTTAAGTTTATCCAGAAAAGAATACCAAAGTTTACAGGCGATTGCAAAACTGAGACCGATCCGGAAGCACGCCTGCAAAAACAATAAATGTAATCTCTCGGTATTGTTCCCTTGGTCCTTCGAGCAATATCTGTCTGATTATATAAAAAGGCAGCTTATTGTTCCTGTTCCGCGGCGTTTCCGCTCTCCCCGACCGGGGCTTCCCCTTCGGTAAACGACATCTGCTCGAGCTTGTCCTTAAGCGCAATCCTCGCGGCTGTCTGCAGCTTGAGCGCGTCTTCTTCGCTCTTTAACCCCGCAGACTTGACGAGCGTTTCCGGGTCTGCGAACGCAATGTCCTCGAGCTTATGGAACCCCTCGCCGTACAGCAGGTTGGCGGTCACTTCCTTCACGTTGGGAAGCGACATAAGGAGGGTGACGACATCCTGCTGCTCGCGCTTGACCTGAGACTCGGTCTTGATGTCGATCTTCCATTCGCATAGCTGGGACGCGAGCCTGACGTTCTGACCCCTCCTCCCTATTGCGAGAGAGAGCTGGTCGTCGTTCACTATGATCTCCATCGATTTGTTGTCGTCGTCTATGATGACCTTGCTTACCCTTGCCGGGGAGAGCGCGTTGCACGCGAACCTCGCCGCGTCGGGAGACCAGGGGACTATGTCTATTTTTTCTCCCTTGAGCTCCTGTATTACGTTCTGGACCCTGGCTCCCCTCATACCGACACAGGCGCCCACGGGGTCGACATCCGTATCATTCGACGTGACGGCTATTTTCGTTCGGCCCCCGGGGTCCCTGGCTATCGCCTTTATCGATACTATCTGATCGCCTATCTCGGGCACCTCGGACTCGAATAGCTTCCGTACGAAATCGCGGTGGGAGCGCGAAAGAATGAGCTGAGGGCCCCTTTTCGTTTCCTTTATTTCATAGAGGATGGCTCTCAGCCTTTCTTTGGGTTTGTAATACTCCCTCGGGACCTGCTGCTCTGGCGGGAGTATCGCCTCCGTCCTGCCGAGGTCGACGATTATGTTCTTCCTCTCGACGCGCCTAACGATACCACTTATGAGCTCCCCTTTCCTGTTCTTGAACTCTTCGTATATGACCTTGCCTTCGGCCTCTTTGATGCTCTGAAGTATTTTCTGCTTCGCGTTCTGTATGGCTATCCTGGTAAAATCCGGGTTTATCTTCACCCCTATCTGGTCGCCGAGCTCGGCTTCGGGGTCGAGCTTGACGGCTTCGTCGACGGATATTTCCATGTCCGGGTCGGCAATGTCCTCTACGACGGTTTTGAACTCGAAGAGCTCCACATCGCCGTCGTCCTCGTTAAAATGCACCTCCAGCTCCTTTTCCTTGTCCTGCATCCGGAAAAGCTTCTGGGCCGCGGAGAGCACCGCTTCTTCCACGGCGCTTACGATCTCTCCCTTTTCTATGCCCTTGTCCTTACAAACAGAATCCATCACACGGCTTAGTTCCGTCATCGTAGCCATTTATTTGCCCCCTTAGAAGTCCAGCTCCAGGTTAGCCTTTTCTATATCGACGTACGGTATGGAGAAATTGCCCACTTCTGTCTCAACAGTTGCAAGACCATCCTTGAATTCGAGGAGTTTGCCTATGAATATTTTCCTCTTATCAAAATCCTTATTTGTTTTAATTTTCACTTTCTTTCCCCTGTATCTTAAAAAATCTTCGGGGTTCCTGAGCGCCCTGGTGAGACCGGGAGAGGAGACCTCGAGCGTATAGGAGCCGGGTATCATGTCGTGTATGTCGAGGAGCGTCCCGAGCTCCCTCGAGACGAGAGCGCAGTCGTCTATGGTTACCCCTTCTTCCTTGTCTATAAACACCCTGAGCACGCCGTTCTTACCCTGTCCCTTGAACTCTATATCGAAGAGCTCGAGATCCTTGCCTGCGAGGAGCGGTTCCAATAACTCCCTGACATTAAACAAGATATCATTTTCCCGTGAAGACATTGCCCTGCTCTCTCAATTAAAAAAGCGGGACGTACCCGCTTTGTCTTATGATTTTACCCTAATAGACCCGATAGAGCAAGGACGGAGGGGTGCCGACCGGGGGCATGTAACCCCATATCAGACCTTGATTCTCTTTAGCTTCCCGAGTAATCCGGACAGGAGCCTGAGCCCCTCTTCGTCGGGGGGGCCTCCGAACCTCAATCCCAGGTAAGTATCTGTAAGGAGCTTCATCAGGTGTGAGCCTGGGTAAGAGCTCCGGGCGAGCGAGTCAGCAAATTCACTCGCCGTCATGGACTCGGGCTTGGCGAACCCCTTTTTGGTCAGAAGCACGAGGGCCTCGGTATACAGGGCGGCGGCCTTCCCCCGCGGGCTCTTGCTTTTACGGCCGAAGAAAGACTTGATATCCGGCCTCGAAGCGAGCCATATACACAATGCGAGCGCCCCGATGGCGGCGGCTGTCCTCCAGTCGAACAAGGACCTGATACCTGTGCCGCGGAAAAGCGTCTTATTTTTCCAGCTCCACTTATCCCTGGCTTCGTTTAAGAGCCTCAGTTGATCCCCCTGACTGAAATCGATCACGTACCTGCTCCATCTGAACCGGAGATAGTCGAGATATGAAGCGGCCAGGGTGAAAGCGCCCGCGTCCGCCCCGGCCTGACCCTCGGGGGTGGGATCGAACGTCACCCAGCCGTGACCGGGGATATAAGCCTCGACCCAGGAGTGGGCGTCGCTTTCACGCACGAGGAAAAAATTGCCGTGCTCGTTCGGGGCCCCTCCGATGAAGCCGTTCACGACCCTCGAAGGGATACCGGCTTCCCTCAGAAGGACCGCCATGGCCGTAGCGAAATACTCGCAGTGCCCCTCTTTTCTCGTGAAAAGGAACTCCTCGAGCGGGAACCCCGCCTCACCCCTCTCGAGGGTCCGCGTATAAGCGTAATTTGTGAGCAGATAGCGCTTTACCGAGAGGGCCTTATCGTAAACGCCTGCATCCGAAGCTGTTATCTCAAGCGCGAGATCCCTTACGCGGTCCCCCATGGGAGGGAGTTTGAGGTAAGCATCCATATCGTCGGCCTCGACCGGATCGCCCTGCCGAAGCTCAGAGGAAGATGGGGTGCCGATATCAGAGACCGCGTAGTATTTAATCCTGTACGATATTCTGTCGTGAAGGCTGTAGGAGTCGTTCACCGCGGCCACGCTGCCCCCGGGAACGGAGCCGAATCCTACGGGCACATTCGCCGAGAAGAGGACGTCCGTATCGAGGGGCTCGGTTATTATCTCCTGCTCGAGAATGTCCCACGCTCTCCCCGCGCGCCCGTCTCCCACCGGAACCTTTCCGGCCGGGCCGGGCTTATATACCTTGTAGCCCGCCTGACCCGTCCGCCAGGACTCTCCGTCGAATTCGTCGAGAGCCACTCCCCGCCAGTAGACGGGGTAGGGAACGTCGGCTATGTCGCGGTCGAGAACCCTGACCATCATCACGGGAGAGCCGTCGAGCTTGATCTCGCCGACCCTGCCGAGTCTGACCTCATCCGAGAAACCGCTCCTGAGCTCCCCGGTCCTGAGGAAGCCTGAGCCGAAGTAGCTCCCTCCGAGCCTCGGGACGGATATGAAAATAAGCGCCGCCGTGAGGAGTATGCAAATGCCGAGGACGACGCTCGTGCCCAGAAAACGAGGCGAAACCAGCCCGGGCTCGTCGCTCCCTGAGCCCCCGGACTCGAGCGCCCCTCTCCTCATCTCAAAAACGATAACTGCGCCGACCGCGACGGCTATGTAAATAATGAACGCGGCCGCATAAGAAAAGTTAACCGTGACTATAGTTCCGGCAATGAACTGAAAGAAGCTCAAGGCATAGATCTGCATTATGTCCTTCATGTTCTTTCTGCCGAGGAGCTTTAGGACCTGAACGAGGATCAGGAATTCCAGTATGCCCTTGAAGAGCTCGACGCCCATGAAAATAACGCCGAGCGCGACGTAGAGAACGAGCAGGAGCGCAAGAAGCGTGGATATGCCGTGGCCGAGATAATAGCCTTTGCCATATCTTTCGTTATAGAAGCTGAGAATGAGAGAGATCGAAAATAGGGCGATTACCGGCAGGCCGGCCGCGCCCGTGAGAGAGATCGACAGGAAGCCCGCAAGGGCCAGAAGGTGAGTGAATACCGTGAGCGCGTATGAGACCCTCATATCGTATGTATACCGGAAGGCCGGATTTCGGGCAAAGTTCAACCCCCACTGAATAAATTCTATACCCGTTAAAAAGCGTGTAAATATCGAATAGCCGAACGCATACCGGGGGGTTAAAAAAGGGGCGGGGCGGCGGGAAAACTTCTACGTGGGAACGGGGCGGCGGGGTGACCTGCTCAGCGCGTCCTCCCCCTGTACCGTTCCTTAATGTTATGGAGGGTCGTTTGCTGATCCGGAGTGAGCACGTTTTTAATCTTGAGATACATCTCGACTTTAATACGGGTAAGGGTGGCCTTCATATCCTCGATATGGTCTGTTATTTCCATTACCTCGTCCCTCGAGCATTCGGGTTTTCTAAGGACGTTCAGGAGCTCCGCCTCCTCCCTCTTGAGCTCCCTCTGGAAGAGCATTATCCGCTCCCTGTAAGAAGAGAAGATATCGTCGATCGTATCGGCCTGTTTATCGGTGAGCTCCATTTCCTCTTTGATCCTGGGGTTCTTCCACCATTTATAATGGATTTCAGCGCTCATGAAACCGAACGCATTTACCGAGAAGAAACAAGCGGCAGCTACTAATGCGAACGACACCCTCAATTCGTTTCTCCGTATCCGTTTATTTTCATGATTTCCACCCTGTTTTCCCAGGGGCCGTAGATAGAGAGGACATCGGTCGTCTCTCTCGTAGTGGCATCGTCGAGCTCGAGCAGTATCTGCTCGTCCCTAGCATCATTATCGGCATAGGTCTCGAATCCCGAATCGGGTTTGAATAAAGCGAACGTGAATATGCCCACTATAAGTACCGATGCCAGGGCGCCGGCAAGGGCCCAGCTGAGCCTTAATTTCCTCAAGTAAGGGAAGACGCCCCAGCCGGGCGCACTTTCTTCTTTTGCTACGCGGTCCCAGAAAGTGGAGACGAAGTCGCTCCGGGGCTCGATCCCGCGCCACTCGTCGAGCAGATTCCACACCCGGTCGGATTGCGTCATGTAGAGCCTGCACCCGGGGCATTCCCGGATATGCGCCTCGATCGATTCTATGCCGGGCGGAGGCAGATCGCCCGACGACCGGCTGAGAATTAGCTCCCTGCAATCGCTACACTCCATACTCTCCTCCTTCCGGCAAGTACGGTTTCAACTTGTCTATTAATTTCATCCTGCCCCTGTGAACGTAGGACTTGACCGCGCCTACTGTGCACTCGAGCACCTGGGCCGCCTCTTCATATGAAAGGCCCTCGTATTTACAAAGCATAATAGCAACTTTCTCCCTCTCTGGCAAAGACTCCATAGCCAGAAATATTACGTCCTTTATCTCCTTTCTGTATATCAAATCGTCGGCGATATCGATTTCCGGATCCCCTATTTCCCCGCCCTCGTCGTTCATCTCATCGAGGCTCAGATTGACGTTCTTTTTCTTTACGTG